>JBDSRT010000118.1:0-8931 GCA_039929165.1 Ginsengibacter sp. | reverse complement strand
AGATTTGGTTTTTACAAATTTCTTAAATGGCTCTATATACTTTGGTTCAGGTGCATAGTTATAACCCAAGCCAGCATGATATTTTGTAACCTCGTTGTTTTCAATTAACGGGTTATGAATCTGTGTTTTTGTATAGTTATAGCTTACATCAATATTTGAGATATCTGTGATCTTCGCCTTTTTATTATTGGTTTTATTTTTACGGACATTAGTAAGATTGAATGTTTTTATAGACGTAAAATCAATGGCATTTTTACGGATAGAATCCCGGTCAGTTCTTTCTGAATATCCTAACTTGTCTTTCAGTTTAATATCAAGGTCATATGGGTTAAATTCCGGCGCACTAACAGTTTGCGAATACCCGGCATACAATGGAACTGACAGACCAGCTTGTTTTGGTAATATTTTACCAAGCTCAAGATTTGCTGCTGCATCAAACTGAGTAAAGTCATCTCTATATCTTTCAGTGACTCTTTGTTCTAATGTACCAAAACCATTGGTGTGTGTATTAGCAGAAAGACTTAACGTACCAAGATCCGATAGCGTCATATCAACACGACCTAAAGCGGCCCAGCCGCCTTTTTCATTAAGTGATGAAAGTCTTAACTCGTTAAACCAAACTTCACCGCAGGCAGATATTTGCCTCGTATTTTCAACGCCTAATAAAATGCCTTTTACTTCACCAAGATTTGGATTACCCAAGATAGAATAAGTTTGTCCATTGGGCTGAAGTTGCCTGTAAACAGCATTCAGCGGAGAACTGGAAACGTTTCTCTGTATTTTAATTTTTGTCAGGATATCGAGATCGAGATCTAAGCTGTTGCCGGCAATCCAAAGAGTATCACTGTATTGATTTTTGTTGGTAATAGAAGCAGCCGCAAGTGGCGTTAATTTTAACGGAATGCGCACTTCATAATAATTGCTCACAAAATCATTTCCTATCCTTACAACGGCAGTAAGATCATCATCATTTAAACTGGCATCTACTACTTTTTCCGCATGAATATACATTTGTAATTTCCTGAACTGGCGGATATCTCTATTGGCAAACGTTTGAAATACGCCCTTTGCTTTTGCCTGTTGAAGATTACAGAATTTAAGCGACAAAGCCTGTTCATTTTGTAAAAGATTTACGCCATTACTGCTTAACGTTTGAACTCTTTCAATTTCTGTCGGCGTTCGATACGGTAAAGGCTGGCGTTTATCATTTTCTTCAATGTTTACCGCGCCAACATTTAAATCCGAAAAAGCATTATCTGGTGCATAAATACCTGTTGAATCAATATTGTATTTGAATTTACGCCATACATTTCTTACAAGATCTAGCTTACCAAAACGAACTACCACGCTATCTTCAAAATCAGTAAGAAACAGCCTGATGAAGCGAATAGATTTAAAATCCGGGATGTTGCCAACCTTGTTTGAAAACGAATTGATTGGAATCCGTAATTGATACCAGGTTTCTGTTCTGGTAGTGCCGTTTACAAGATTAACCGCTACATCTTTTTTATCAACGATATAATTTTGCCCAATCTGCATTTCAGGAGTAGCGGAAGGCTTTAGATCAACTATGTATTGAAAATATTCTTCAGTTTCGTTTAAAGTGTTATCCCGGTTTAAATCTTCCTGGTCAGGATATAATGTAGCGGCCGAAGAAAATTCAGAACTGGTAGACGCTACAGGCGAGTTGCCTTCGGGATTATTGAATTTTTTATATCTGCCAAGTAATCCCAGGCCTTGTGCATCATAATCATCACCGCGATAATAATGATAGTTATCGCTGGAAGGATCTGCTATAGCGTTTTGATAAACAGGAGAGTTTATCCCAAAATTTGCACGAAGTACATCTAAATAATCGGTAGCTCTTTTTGCCGCTTCAGCAGCGTCGTTCAAGCCATCAAAGCCCACATCCTGCAACGGCCTGTCAGCCGGATCATTACTAAAAGCATTGGTTATTTGCGCCGGGTTACGCGGCACTCTTCCCCAAACAGAGTTGTCAACCTGGGTTGGTGCATTTGGTGTAGGAAGCCCATTTTCAAAGAACCGTCTTGAATCTTTTAATAAATCTTCTGAAACATTACCAAGATTGATGTAAAATTTACCTCCGCTGGACTGACTGGCATTTGGGCGCTGCGGCGTATTAATGAACGGATCCTGAATCCAACATTCAATGTATTCCACGTTACCTGTTTCAAAATCAGTCTGGTCTATATTTCTCATCAAACCACCCCAGCGGCTTTTAGGATTTAATAGCTTACCGTTAGATTGTACGCCGGTTGTAGACGCATCAAAATTATAAGGCCCTTTCTCTGTTGGGTAATAAGCGAGATCAAAAGTTATTAATTGATTCTGGCCAAAATCATTTGATCTCTGCGGAAATATTTCAGTCTGCGAAATGGCCCTAACTCTCGGATCAGAAAGGCCTTCTCTATCTTTCACTGGATTATTTATATTTCTTGGATCCTGTAGTATTGGCTCTATCTGGTACCAGGCAAGCTTTGCCCTGTTTTTCCCATAATCTAAACTGTTGCTTGATGATGCTTCCGGGAAAAGTGGTATACCGTTTCTATCTGTTGCGCCAAGTGGTGTTGAAGCCAGTGCCCAACTAATTGGCGGAAAGCGAAGATCAATATCACTTTTGCTGCCCTCAAAATCATCTATATAAACAAGGCCCTTATTGCCTTTGCCAATTTGCGGCGCATGGCCCGGTTGCAGGTAGGCACCTTCAACATAAGCTGTAATATTGGATGGCGCTGTGGCCTGGTAAAATGGAAGCTTGTCTAAAATTTTAGTAATCCTTGGTGCATCACGCCTGTAACTCAGATCCAAACCATACATTGTATTTCTTATTGGATCTTCGCCATAATCAACTTTAGTAAAATAAGGCCGCTCACCTAAACGAACAATGGTTCCGCCTATTGACATCTGTTCCTTTGCAGTATTCTTGGCGAGATAATCCAGCCGTAAAGCCATGTAGTTTCTTTGCTGTAATCCAAACGAGGCGTTGTTCTCAAAATTTACCTGCACAGGTAAGCCGGCATTAATAATGGCCTGGTTTATAATCTTTATTGTACCAAGATCGTAATTAACAGTATAATCAATATTTTCTCTAAGTTGTTGCCCACCGGCTGTAACATTTACCGAACCTTGCGGAATGTTGTAACCTATACTTATATCTGTAGAAGACGATGTTTTTGCAGAACCCCGAAGAATAAATCTATCAAGATTAGGAAACTGTTGCGCTACAGCCTTTATAGAATCATAAAGCGCATAATACAATGTGTCCCTTGCAGTTGCTGGCGGACCGCCTGCATAAATTCGTTCAGCCAGGTCACGTCCAAACGGTTCCAACACAGGGAATATTACCCGGCTGTATTGAGGTATAACAGTAAAATATTCAACATAATCGAAAACACCATCTGGCTGGGGATCATTTTGATTATTTAAACGATCAAGATTCACAAGGGTTAAAATTGGCGTGCCCTGATTGATATCACCAAACGGAACATAACGTTTTGCGCCGAGGCCCGGTTCCTGGTAAAGCACATCAAGCTTAAAATCCTGCCGTTCCAGACTTCCGTAGCCAACGCTATAAACGTTTTTCATCATCAAGTCCCAAATAGGCAAATTGGTACGCTGAGAAGTTGCCTTCAATAATTTTAAGAACAATACTTTTTGGACACCGGAAGTGGTATCGGGTGGAATATCCTGTGAAAACTCACCAACCTGGTATACACGACCGTTATAAGTATATTGATAAGCGACACCTAATACTTCATCAGGCTGCAATGGTTGATTTATTGAGACAAACCCGATTTTGCTATTATACACAAACTGAGTCGAATCAAGTTTACGGGCATAGGTTTTTTCAAAATCCTGTACAGGTTTTAAACCGATACTCAGCAATTGGTTTGTGATGAGTGCAGGATTTCTTGCATTGGAGTTTGCCAGGATGGTACTGTATTCTGTGTTAGTATTATTTGATGGTAATGTACCAGTTACAGTGAAGCCTGGAAAGAATGGTTGCTGTTCTCCAAGATCCATCAGGCCTACTATATCTCTTGCTTCAGTTGTAGTTCCATTTTTATTGGTTACCCAAACTTCCAATCGTAAAATTTGAACAGGCGTTGTAACTGCCGGCAGGTTTTGCATTGCCTTATTGTAGTTGTCATGAAAATATTGGCCCAACAAGAAGTGCCTGTTCTCTTCATAATCATCTCCTTTTATTTCAAAAGTTTGTGCTGCAGCACCGCCCTGCAGATTTACAGATTGCCGTTGAGATTTTTGATTAGCCAAAACGGTAGTTACATACAGCTTTCCGAATTGTAATTCTGTTTTTATACCAAACAACGATTGGGCACCCGGTATTAATGTGCTTTTTGAAGGAAAAGAGATATTACCGGCTTCAAATCTTTTTAGTATTTCATCATCAAGGCCTGAGTAATCAAGTTTTAATTGATTGCTGAAGTCAAAATTTGCCAAGGTATTATAAGCAATCGGAAACTTTAATTTGTCGCCGATGTTGGCATTTACGCTTAGTTGCGCAGCCATATCAAAATCAAAACCACCATTTTTTCTTGCCCGTTCAGGCAGCGTTGGATTCTTAATATTTTGACCCTGGTAACCTGCTGTAATATCTACATTACCTTGCGGCTCAATTTCTATTTTACCATTTCCGAATAACCTGTTGAATAATTTATCATAAACGTTCAGTTTAGGTTTAATCAAACCGCGGTTTAGAACGCTCAATGTATTAGCCCGCTTTTTAAAATATTCAGATTCTTCTTTACGTCCCTGCATTTCTATAAATTCCTGCGAAGTATAAGTTGTTGGTGTGCGGTAAAAACGATCACCGATTTTTTCGTAGACAACATATTGCTTGGTAACAGGATCATACACTACAGAATCCTTAATATTTGAAGGTTTACCAAGATCAAACGTAGATGGAGACGTAGATAAAAAATCTGAGTGGCGGTCGTTTATTGGAAACTTTAAACTGTCTGTATTAACAACCTGAGGAATAGTATCCTGTAAATAGTGGTCAAACTCAAATACAGGTATCTCCGCATGGCTTACTACAGCAATAAACAATACAAATTGAATACAGCAGATTATTTTAAAGCCAAAAGAAGCGGAGGCAAAAATTCTTTTAAGCAAGAGTCCGAAAAATTAGTTTGGTAAAATTCTATCAAATAGATTTTAGCGCTTTTTTTATGATGTGTTCTAATTGGCTGTTTTCCGGCTCATCTTTTAAAACTTTGTTTACTGCAGCATCCGCCGCAGCTTTATTAATACCTAAGGCAACTAAAGCGTTTAACGCATCCTGCTGTAAAGTATTGCCTCTTACCATTGTTACCGTAGCATCAAGCGGCTGTTTGTTTACTTTGTCTCTTAATTCCAGCACCAATCGCTCTGCAGTTTTGCGTCCTATACCTTTGATGCTTTCAAGCAACCTTGCATTACCGTTTAAAATGGCTTTCGCAATTTCATCTGGCAACATGTTAGACAGCATAAGCCTTGCCGTAGCTGCACCTACACCCGAAACACCAATTAACATAATAAACATATCCTTTTCCTGTTTATCAAAAAAACCAAATATAGTATGTGCATCTTCTTTTATCTGTAAGTGCGTAAACAACTTGCCTTCTTTGAGGTTTTGTATAGCACCATAGGTATTTAAACTTATGTTCACTTCGTAACCCACACCCAATACATCCAAATAAACAGTGGTAGGATTTATATAGGCAAATTTGCCATTGAGATAAGCTATCATTGTTTAGTTAAGGCAGCAAAAATAGCGTTTACATCGCCAATAACAATAATTACAATCTTTTAAAAAACTCCGTTTAAGTTAATACATTGCAGGCTGATTTTCAAAAGAATATTTGTAATAAAGCATAATAAATGAGCGAACAAATTACGGCTGCAATTACAGGAGTAGGTGGTTATGTTCCTGATTACATTTTAACCAATGCCGAACTGGAGAAAATGGTAGATACCACTGATGAATGGATAAAGACGAGAACAGGGGTTGAGGAAAGACGAATATTAAAGGGAGAAAACAAAGGTGTTTCAGACATGGGCGCTCCGGCCGTTTTGGATTTATGTAAAAAGAGAGGTATAGACGTGAGCGAAATTGACTGTATGATTTGTTGTACAGTAACACCGGACATGACTTTTCCGGCTACGGCCAATATAATATGCGATAAAATAGGTGCAAAGAATGCTTTTGGGTTTGATTTAGGTGCAGCTTGTTCCGGTTTTTTATTTGGTGTGACAACGGGTGCTGCGTTTATAGAAAGTAGGCGCTATAAAAAAGTGGTAGTAGTTGGGTCAGATAAGATGAGTGCTATTGTTGATTATACTGACCGTAAAACCTGTGTACTTTTTGGCGATGCCGCAGGCGCCATTTTGCTTGAACCAAATACCGAAGGTTATGGCGTATTAGATAGCCTCCTTAAAAGTGATGGTAGCGGTAAAGACTTTTTGCACATGAAAGCGGGTGGTTCTTTGAAACCGGCCAGTGTTGAAACCGTAATAGCTAAAGAGCATTTTATTTTCCAGGAAGGGCCTTCAGTTTTCAAGTTTGCCGTAAAAGGTATGGCAGATGTGTCATATGAATTACTTGAAAGAAATAGGTTAACTGGCGAAGATATCTCCTGGCTTGTGCCGCACCAGGCTAATAAAAGAATTATAGCTGCAACCGCCAACCGCATGGGCTTACCTATAGAAAAAGTAATGCTTAATATTCAACGGTATGGCAATACTACCTCCGCTACTATTCCACTTTGTTTATGGGAGTGGGAAAATCAGTTAAAGAAAGATGACAATATAGTTTTGGCTGCATTTGGTGGTGGCTTTACATGGGGCGCAACATTAGTTAAATGGGCTTATAATAGTAATTAGCAACTTCATCAATAAACAGCCCTCAACATTTACATAATATGGATTTAAAAAAACTTTCGCTTTCCGGCATGGGTTCGGTCGCCATCCATAGCGGTCATGTGCAGGATGAAAGTAATGCGCATCTAACCCCTTTATATGCCAGCAGCACTTATGTTTTTGATAATGCTGAACAAGGTATGCGCCGGTTTAGCGGCGAAGAAAAAGGTTATATCTACAGCCGCTGGGGCAACCCAACTATGACTGAAGCTGAAGAAAAGATCGCAGCACTTGAAGCTTTTAAATTGAATGATGAAAATGGTTCACCTTTCCAATTGAAAGCCATTTTACATGCAAGCGGCATGGCGGCTCTATCTACATTATTACTTGGTAATCTTAAAGCAGGAGATAAAATTTTATCACATTTTTCTTTATATGGTGGCACGCAGGAGTTGATGCAAAAAGTATTGCCTGAGTTAAACATAGAAGCAGTAATTGTTGACCTGAGAGATTTAAATAAAGCTGAAGAAGCGTTGAAAAATGATGGTTCAATAAAGATGCTTTACCTGGAAACACCTGCCAATCCAACAATACAATGCGTAGATATTGAAGCGTTGACTAAACTTGGCAAACAATACAATTGCATTGTTGCTGTAGACAACACCTTCGCCACTCCATTTTTGCAGCAACCATTTAAATATGGGGTTGATTATGTTTTTCATTCAACCACAAAATTTCTGAATGGCCACGGCACTGCCATTGGCGGCGCATTGTTAGGAAAGGATATTGAGTTTATGGAAACAAGGATGACAAAGGTGCATCGCCTGCTTGGTGGCAACAGCAATGCCTTTGATGCATTCCTGCTTACACAAGGCATTAAGACTCTTGAAGTAAGAATGGAACGGCATTGTGCCAACGCGGTTAAGGTTGCCGATTTTCTTAAGACTCATAAGAACATACTTAAAGTGAATTATCTGGGCTTGCCTGAACATACTGATCATCTTGTCTCAAAAAAACAAATGCGACATCCAGGCGCCATGCTAAGTTTTGAATTAAATGATGGCCTTGAAGGCGGTAAAAAATTCATTAATAAATTACAGATGTGTGTAAGAGCCGTTTCGCTTGGCACTTGTGATACTTTATTATCTCATCCGGCTTCAATGACGCATTACGGCGTATCAAAAGACCAGAGAGAAAAGTACGGCATTACTGACGGCTTAATCAGGATGAGCGTTGGGATTGAAAATATAGAAGACATCTTAAATGATCTTGAGCAGGCATTAGCTTAATTTTAATCTTCAGCAATGAAAATTACAGTTATAGGTGCTGGGATAAGTGGGTTAACCAGTGCATTTGTTTTAAGCCATGCAGGTCACCAGGTAAACATTATTGCAAAAGATCTTTCTCCAAATACAACATCAAATAAAGCAGCGGCCTTTTGGTTTCCCTATCATATTCGTAACGATGCCAGGGGCATTCATTGGTGTCAACACACTTATGACGTTTATCAAAAGTTATCTGAGAATTCTATCACAGGTATAAGTATGCAACAACTTTTAAAGGTTGTGCGTATTGGTGTTGAAGAAGATGAAATGAGTTGGTTTAGCTTTATGCCGGAAGACTCATACCGAATATTAGATGAACATGAAACTCCCGCAGGCAATGCCATAGCTTACGACGTTAAAGTGCCATTGATTGAAACACAAATCTTTTTGCCCTGGCTAATGAGCGAGCTCCGAAAAATGGATGTTAGTATTGAACAAAAAGAAATCCAATCTTTTGATGATATTACTGATGCAGATATGCTTATTAACTGCAGCGCTTTAGGTTCAAGACAGCTATGTAATGATAAAGCTGTTATACCGATCCGTGGACAGGTAGGGCTCCTAGAGCCGACAGATTTTCCATTCATCTTCCTTGATAATGAAATGCCTTTATACATCGTACCAAGACAAGATGCTATAATTATCGGCGGCACTTTTGAAGAAGATATTGATGATGCTGTTTGCGAGCCAACAACGATCCAGCAAATACTTAATAACGCTTATC
>JBDSRT010000117.1:0-5983 GCA_039929165.1 Ginsengibacter sp. | reverse complement strand
GTATGGTTCATTTCTGCACTTCCTGTAGAATCGGTATGGCCTTCAACATCTATATTAAATGTTGGATTGTCTTTCAAGATCTGGGCTACACCTTTTAATGCAGGGTATGATTTTGTCAGAAGTTTTGAACTGCTTGTTGCAAAGAAAACATTTTTCGCGGCAAGGTTTACTTTCTCAATGATCTCCTGTTTAATCTCAGGACAACCAAAGTTGCTGGCTACACCTGCTTCGTTCGGGCATTTGTCTTCTTCATCATTTACACCATCATTGTCTGTATCAGGTACAGGACATCCCTGGTAACGGGCCGTACCAGCTACATTAGGGCATTTGTCTTCTTCGTCATTTATACCATCTTTATCTGTATCCGGTACAGGGCAACCCTGGTATTTAGCAACACCCGGTGTATCAGGGCAACTGTCATCTTTATCAGCAACACCATCGCCATCACGGTCAGGGCAACCATTCAGCGCGGGCAAACCAACTGTATCAGGACAAGCATCCAAGCTGTCTACAACACCATCACCATCACGATCTGTTACTACCATCACCGGTACTTCAACGGGTTTGGGCTCTCTAACTTTTCCAATATTAAATGCAACCCCTAAAGAATGCATCAAACTTCTTGGAACCTGGTCTTTTTCAAAAGTATGTCTGTATTGTGTTTGCAATAACAGATATACCTGGCTTTGTATATTAAATTGAAAGCCTATTCCTACTGGTACATAACCGGTAAATACATCTGTATAGTGACCGCCACCAATACCTAATGTTAGGAAAGGCGTAAACAAATGTGCATCGCTTACCGGATGAAAATTTAAAGTTGCTTCTAATTCTGCACCAAATTCTCCACGATCGGTTGTACGACCTGCATTAGCAGCATAATCGTAAAATATTCCATTAAACTTACCTGATACATCAATATTGTTAGTTAAGCCTTTCCAATAAGATACCCCTAATGAAGATGCCTGTTTACGTGGATTAAAAATATCTCCTTGATCAAAAACGTCTTTTAAAGAGGAACTGTCAATTGCAGCCGGAGAAGTATTATCAACGAGTGAATAATGAAAACCTAATAAAGCAGGCTTTTTAGGCGATAAAAATTTTTGAGCGAAAGATGATGCGGAGAAAAAAATCAACGCAATTAAAATTAATTTTTGTTTCATTCGTAGATGTTTGTTGTTAGGAATATTTAATTATAAAATGGTAAGACTTAAACCTCTTGTTAAATGGCGAAGTTATAACAAATTTTATTCCATATATTTTATATAGATGTTGGCGGTGGTTTCTGTGAAGCGTTTTCTTCTATATTTGCAGACGCAAAAACAACCGGTTTTAAAAAATGCCGGCCCCGTAGCTCAGTGGATAGAGCAACAGCCTTCTAAGCTGTGGGTCGAACGTTCGAGTCGTTCCGGGGTCACACCAAAGCTTCTGTAAAGAAGCTTTTCTTGCTTATAAACGAGAATAATGGATATAAAAATAGAATCAAGCTGGAAAGAGGTTTTAAAAGAGGAGTTTTCGCAGCCGTACTTTCAACAAATTGTCGGCTTTTTAAAAACAGAAAAGGCAGCAGGGAATATCATCTATCCACAGGGGCCATTAATTTTTAATGTATTTGATAAAACGCCATTTAAGGATGTAAAGGTTGTTTTACTTGGCCAAGACCCTTATCATAATCCCGGTCAAGCTCATGGCCTCAGTTTTTCAGTACCTAAGGGCGTTACCATGCCACCGTCGCTAATTAATATTTTTAAAGAAATAAAAACTGATTTGGGTATATCCCAGCCTTCTCATGGTAATTTAGAAAGATGGGCTGAGCAGGGTGTGCTACTTTTAAACGCTTCGTTAACGGTAAGAAAGAATGAGCCCGGCAGTCATAGCAAAATTGGCTGGCTAATCTTTACAAATGCAGTGATTCAAAAAGTGTCTGACGAAAAAAAGAATGTGGTCTTTATTCTTTGGGGACGTTTTGCACAGGAGAAGCAAGCTTTAATTGATGAAACAAAACATGCTGTATTAAAGGCCGCACATCCCTCTCCTTTTAGTGCAGATAAAGGTTTTTTCGGTTGCCGACATTTTTCTCAAACCAACGCCTACTTAACTCATCATGGTTTAGATCCTATTGACTGGGATAATAGCTGATGTAAATAAAATGCAATTAGTAAAAAACATTCTCGCCAGACTATTTGCGCTTTGGGCAGCAATAGTGTTTATAGTAACAATGTTACCGGTTGGGTTAGCAATGTGGATTATAGGCTTGATTGATGAACCAGGACGAACTGTGACTTTTCAAATCATTTCAAAAAGATGGATGCAATTATTTTTTGCCTTAAGCGGTTGCCGCCTTAAAATAAAAGGCAAAGAAAACTTTATTAGAGACCAAAATTATATCGTGGTATGTAATCACAATTCATTTATGGATGTGCCATTAACAACACCATTTATTCCTGGCCCAAATAAAACTATTGCTAAAATAGAAATATCAAGACTACCGGTGTTTGGGTTGATCTATAAGAGAGGATCAATATTGCTGGATAGAAAAAGTAAGGATAGCCGTAAAGAAAGCTTTCGAAAAATGAAACAGGTTTTAGCTATGGGTTTACACATGTGTATTTATCCGGAAGGTACCAGAAACAAAACCAGTGAACCCATCAAAGCCTTTCATGACGGCGCTTTTAGCCTGGCCATAGAAACTAAAAAACCAATTTTGCCTACTCTTCTTTTTAATACTAAAAAAGTATTACCGCCGGAAAAGACGTTTTACTTCTGGCCATCACAAATGGCCATTCATTTTTTGCCTGCCGTCGCTGTCTTACCAAATGATTCTATAGAAACGCTGAAACAAAGAGTTTTTCTGCTGATGTCTGAACATTATAAAGGAAACTACAGGGCATCGTAAGTGTACCTTGTTCTGTTAATTTTGAGGTCTCTAAGTAAGCCGGATTTAGGACTAATATTTATGCTAAAGAAACGATATTTACCAATAGGCGATAATTGAATTGCCATTTGCCAGCAATGCATTTCACGGGCAATGGATACAGATAGTAAGCCTAGTTCGGTTGCTGTTATATTATATGATCCGTTTAAACCAAGTTGCCATTTTGGTGTGAGATTTAGTGTTCCGCCAAAAGTAACATCCTGCGAATAAGTTGTTGTAAAACCCGTATAATCACTTTTACGTATCCGGCTAAATCTTAAAGCATAAGAAAAATTCACTGACCAGGGAATATTGAAGTCAGCATATTCACCCGGATTATTGTTTATATAATCCAGTTCGCTTTGATATTCCTCATTTGAGTAGCCAAGATCTTCTGCATAATCGTTCGTCTTAAGGCTTTGTTTATCCGTTTTCTTTTTATCCTTACCCCCACCCTGGAAAGAACTTGAGGCTGATAAACTTCCTGAGGTCAATCTGCCTAAAGATATCGGCTTGTCTTTCCAGACATACCTGTTTATTCTTTCGCCTGTAACTAGATCAACCTGGTAGGGATCAAAGTTCGCGTTACCCGTAAGGTTTATTTTTTCAAAAAGGTTACTTCTTAAGCTTACATTGATGTTACTTAAGTTGAAAGAATCAGCTAAAAGATTATAAAAGGTATTTAGGCCCAAACCATCTATCAGCGTCACTTTTTTAAGCGTACCTGACGTATCTTTTTTATTACGCACTTTCATTTGCAGGTTGTTCTCAAGTGAAAATGAGATACCTCCCGATCGTCCCTGCGAATACTCGGTAAACACATTGTCAGAAAAATAAGAATAGGCAATTTTTCTCCCAAGCGTATCTACCTGTAAAGAATCATAAAACTGTTTATTCATATCTGGTCGGTAGTTAAACCCAAGGCTGGGCCTTATTTCATGCCGTATAGCTTGAATCTTTGCATCTTTATTTTTTGCGGTTATCAAGCCAAAAATCCTTGTTGAAGCAGCCACACCAAAGCTCATTTCTCTTGCTGTATAAAAGCCTTTTGTTGAGGTAGTGTCTACTTTCTTTTTTAGTGTGTTCCAACTTCTAAATGACTTACGTTGATACCAGGTTTCATCATAACTTATACTAGGTCCAATTTGAAAGGCGCCGATTTGAGGAAGAGAGATCGAAATTGGTATGGAGTGATGCGCACCATATTGAAATGTATCCTTTATCTGTCTTAAAATATTTCCGGCGGTATCATAAAATGAAAACAAACTTTTCACGTTACCATTATAAGCCACACCAACATTCTCAAACCATTTTGGCGTTCCAGCAAAATCTTTTTTTCTAAAGGGATAAATGGTTTGAACATTATAAGCAACATCGGGAAGGTTTACATTAAAAAGATTAAGTAAAGTGTTCTGGTTGTGATTAGCGCTTACAGTAAGGTTTGAACTTTTCCAGGTTTTAGAATAATTGATAGACGATGTTAACTGGTTATTGAAATTTGTTCTGGGGCTATTTGGTATCTGCGAATTAAACTTACTGCTACTAACATTTACATTAGCGCCAAACGTAACACCCGGCCTTGCTCTTGTATCTGCCGAATGACTCCAGGTTAAGCGATAGCTGCGGTTCTTTGAATAATCAGGATCTCCTTTAAAATTGTATTTATAACTCTGCACATCAAAAGAAACATTGCCGTTGTATTTATATAATTTTTTATACCGCGGATTTATATTCATGGTCCATCCACCATACGAATAAAGATTGCCCCTCATGATGACATCCCAATAATCACTTAGTACTTTATAATAACCTAAACCTTCCAGCCCAACACCGAATTGTTCATTGGTAGTAAACTCCGGCATTAAAAATCCGGAGTGTCGTCCTTTGCTTAAAGGGAAAATACCAAAGGGTAAATAAATGGGGACAGGTACGCCTTCAAACTCGGGATGCACCGGTCCGGTAATGGCCAGCGTCTGGTTTATAAACTTTATTTTATTGCTTATAAAGGCAAAGTGCGGTGTATCTAAATCGCAGGTAGTAAATCTTGCACGGTCAACAAAGAACACATCGTTATCAAACTTCTTTATGGTTTTACCGTACACATATATTTCGCCCTGTTGTGTATAAGTACTTTTGGTAAGACCTTTACCTGTCTTGATATTGAATTTAAGTGAATCGCTCTGGGAAGAAAAATCACCTTGTTTAAATGTTGGCATTGAAATCACCTTACCTGTGCTATCTCTTTTTATTGAAGCAGTAATATTGCCTGTTTGCTGATCAAGTTCAATCACCGGTGCAGTAAGATCATTGTCTTTATATTTTGTTTTGGTTTCTTTACCATACAAAGTAATACGCTGCGTTGGTACATCAAGAATCATTGAATCTTCGGCATCGTAACTTATGGGCGCATCTAAAGAATCAGAAGAAAGCTTAAGACCAATGGTATCTATTGTATTAAAGACAATAGATGAATCAATCCCTGCGTTTGCATTTATAGAAGTGTCAGAAGGAATAGTATCAATGGGTGCAGTGTTTATGTTGATGATTGAATCAGGCTTGGCAGAATCTAACTTGGCCTTTAATCTCTTTAATATAACAGGTACTGTATCTTTAGCGTCGGTTAAAAAATTGTGAAATGCAATTTCAGGCACAGTCTTATTTTTACTTTGTGCCGTAATTAACAGAAACAACGCCGCGAACACCGATACTAAGATGTATTTTAATCTAACTTTGAAATGGTGACTCATGGCAGTTGTAGGAAACAAAAATAGCCATATTAGCTGTAACGCTTTCCACGGTTTAAAGTATAATTAACTATTCGTAAACAGGATATTTAAGAATGAGTAAACTTCCAATTTTATTTAGAACCATTGCCATTATTTGCGTGTGCGCCTTTAACAGTCTGGCTTTTGCCCAGCAGCCTAAAAAAATCAAAACTATAATTATTGATGCAGGTCATGGAGGTTCTGACGCAGGAGCACATGGGGAGTATGAAGGCTCGCTGCGTTCGCAGGAGAAAGATATTACGCTTGCTATTGCATTAAAGCTGGTTGACGAATTGAAAAAAAT
>JBDSRT010000116.1:0-3595 GCA_039929165.1 Ginsengibacter sp. | reverse complement strand
GATTGAAACTAATATATGGCGGCAGGTTTCAGATTTCTATAAATAAAGATGAAAAAGAATTTTTTGTGAAGCTTGCCATTCAGCCGGTTAATTAATAATCACTCAACAAAAAAAATTAATTTAAAATGAAATCAATTGTCTTGTGCTGCTGTTTACTTTTAAGTGCATTCGCATATACACAAAAAGGTAATAAAATTGTGCTTGGAAATGCTGATAGCGTTTATTCAAATATCTTAAAAGAGAACAGGCAAATATGGGTACATGTGCCGGATAACAATTCCCCGGATGGCATTTTTGCAAAGCAAAAGTATCCTGTTATTTATCTTTTGGATGGATGGGCACCAAATTTTAGTGTGGTAACCAGTATAGTTGAGCAATTGGGTGGCGGCAGCGGAAATCTTGCCTTCCCGCAACTAATTGTAGTAGGTATACCGAACACAGATCGGACAAGAGATCTGACCCCAACACATACCGTATTGCCACCACCAGGAATGGATAGTGCAGAGGGAATGCGATCAGGCGGTGGAGAGAAGTTTCTTTCGTTTATAGAAAAAGAATTGATGCCACATATTGATTCATTATATCCAACTGCGCCATATAAAATTTTTATTGGGCATTCATTAGGCGGATTGATGTCGGTGTATACACTTATCAATCATTCAACTTTATTTAATGCCTATGTAGCAATTGACCCAACTACAATTTGGGATAATCAAATAGTAATTAGGCAGGCCAAAGACGTGCTGGGAAAAAAGCAATTCAAAAATAATTCATTGTTTCTTGCCATTGCAAATACAATGAACAGCGGAATTGATACCAGTATAATCGGACTTCACATGAGAACAAATTTTCAGCTTCGGGATTATTTAAATAGCATTAAAAAAAGTAAACTCGGGTTCTCAGGTAAATACTATCCTGAATACGATCATAACTCGGTTCCTATAGTTGCTGAATATGATGCGCTGCGTTTTATTTTCAATTTCTATAATTACAACTTTCCTTTTGCAGAATTTTTTAAGCCATCTTACAGATCAGATATAACATTAAGTGAACATTATAAAAATGTCAGCGAAAAGATGGGATATACAGTATCTCCTCCCGAGCAATTTGTAAACACTTTAGCTTACCAGCTTTTAGGCATGAAACAGTTTGACCGGGCTTTTTATTTTTTTAAAATGAACATTGAAAATTATCCTGAAAGTTTTAATACCTATGATTCTATGGGTGATCTTTATAATTCAAAAGGGGATAAGCAAAAAGCGATTGAGTATTATTCGAAATCTTTATCTCTGCACGAAACAGCAGATACAAGGAAAAAACTGGAAAACTTAAAATCAAAATAAATAACAGAATACAATACATCATTTTATTTTTGAAACATGCTTGCAGCCATAGCTATAGATGATGAACCCATTGCCCTGGAAGTTGTAAAATCATTAGCATCAAAAATTAGTTTTATAGATGTTGCCGCTTATTTTACCAATGCCTTTGAGGCAGCAAAATATTTGCAGCAGAATAAAGTTGATCTCATCTTTCTGGATATAAAGATGCCCGACATTTCCGGCATTGATTTTCTTAAATCTTTATCGCATCCGCCAATGGTAATTTTTACGACTGCCTACAGCGAACATGCCGTACAAAGTTTTGAACTGGATGCTACTGATTATTTATTAAAACCTTTTTCGCAGGCAAGATTTTTAAAAGCCTGTAACAAAGCTTATGAGCAATACAGTCTTAAAAAAAGTACCTATCAATCAATTGAAACCGGCAAACATATTTTTATTAAAACTGGTGCCGAACAGGTTCGTGTAGCCCTGGATGATATTTTGTATGTAGAAAGTAAGGGTAATTATATGCAGTTTGTCTTACTGCAAAACAAGCTTATATCAAGACTCACTATGAACGAAGCCGAAGCCTTATTGCCGCTTACACAATTTGCCCGTGTACATCGTTCGTATATAATTTCTAAAAAACATATTTCTAAAATGACTAAAAATAGTGTCTGGATAAAAGACACAGAACTTCCCATAGGCTCAGGCTTCTTAAAAAATCTGCCGGCGATCACCTGATAAACATTGTTTATTTCTCTTTTAAAAAGCCACATCTACAAGTCTTCCTTTCACTTATTAATAGGATCGTTCAACATTGCGTTAGTTGGCACACTGATGCAAAAGCGTACACTTTAGTATCAAAAACGTACACTATTCGTATCTATTTATCATGTAAATCGCTCATTTACAACTACAAAAATTAACGGCAATATTTTGGGTGGCTTTAGCTTATCACGTTTTAAGTGGTTAATACATCATGATAAGAAACTACTTCAAAATTGCCTGGCGTAATCTTATAAAGAACAAAACCTTTTCTTTTATAAACATTGCCGGCCTGGCCATCGGTATGGCTGCCTGTCTGTTGATATTGCAATACGTCAGTTTTCAATTAAGCTTTGACCAGTTTAACAACAATGCGGCTGATTTGTACCGCGTGGTTAATGACCGGTATCAAAATAGAAAATTGATCCAACATGGCACTATCACTTATTCTGCCATTGGCAAGGCTATGCAAACTGATTTTCCTGAAGTGGTTGACCATGCCCGTGTGATGCCGTTTGGAAAAACCATTGTAACCAACAACAGCAGGCATACCAGTGAAGAAGATATTATTGCGGTTGATAATTCTTTCCTTCAAATGTTTTCTTATCCCTTGCTTAGCGGCGACAGAACAACAGCTTTGAAACAACCTTACACTGTTATACTTTCAGCGACTTCTGCCAGGCGCATTTTTAATATAAGTCACGATAACTTTTCGGCATGTATTGGTAAAACAATTGTTATGGGTACGGATTCTATGCCCTATAAAATAACCGGCGTGCTGAAAGATGTTCCGGAAAATTCTCATTTATCTTTTGATGTCCTGGCATCTTATGTTACCCTTCTTTCCGGCCCACGCCCATATAGCCAGGCGGACTATGATTTTACCAGTTCAGATTTTTGGCACTACATCCAGTTAAAACATGGCACTAATTATAAAGCTTTGCAGGCTAAGCTGCCCGCCTTCAGTGATAAATATTTCCAGGGTAACAAGGTATCCGGTAGTGTTGAAAAATTCTACCTGCAGCCTTTATCAAAGGCTCACCTTTATTCTGACTTTGAATACGAGATAGGTAATGTAAGCAGCGCAACAGTGGTTTGGGCCTTGCTCATTATTGCAGCATTGATCATCATCATAGCCTGGGTAAATTATATCAATCTTGCTACAGCCAAATCTTTAGAGCGTGCCAAAGAAGTTGGTATCAGGAAAGTATCCGGTGCAACGAGAACGCAGCTTATAAAACAATTTCTTATCGAATCTTTTATCATTAATGTTCTTGCGCTTTCCATTGCAGTTTTAATGGTAACACTTTTACAAAGCAGCTTTAATACATTGGTTCAGCAAAAACTATCACTGGCTTATTTGTTTGAAAAAGGGTTGAGTGGTTATAACATAACAGTTGCTTTAATTACATTGATTATTGCAGGCATTGTTATCTCAGGTTTTTATCCTGCATTTGTGCTGTCATCGTATAAACCCATTCTTGTTTTAAAAGGAAAGTACA
>JBDSRT010000115.1:0-5349 GCA_039929165.1 Ginsengibacter sp. | reverse complement strand
GGGAGAGAGGTAAGTCTACGCCAAAAGATATGAATTGTAACCTCGATAAAATGATTGATCATATGGATCATATTTGCCAGCTTGCGGGCAACACTTTGCATGTCGGCATTGGCTCAGATCTTGATGGGGCTTTTGGCCGTGAGCAATGTCCCTACGATCTTGAAACTATTGCTGACCTCCAATTATTACCAACGCTGTTAACTAAACGTGGCTACTCCACAATAGATATTGAAAATGTTATGCATGGCAACTGGTTAAGATTTTTGCGACAGGCCTGGGCTTGATATTACAAAAAATGCCTAAGCGGGGAGCGTAAATGGGATTTCTATTCCTTGGTTCGTTATTCAGGGCATTTGCGGAATTCTTTCTGCTCCGGCGGTAGCAAGAACTTTATGCAACGGCGCAAACCTTACTTCTCTGGGTAAAACCCTGTAATTTGAACTCATAGTTACAGCACGTGATAGAGCAGTTTTTCGGTACATAGTAATATATTTTGCAAATCATGTCATCAACTGAAAGCGTATTTACAAGCGATTAAAATATATTATGATTACACATACAGTCTTTTTTAAAACAAAATTTCCTGAAGCATCAGAAGAAGAAAAAAACTTTTTTACCCGAGTAGGCAAGCTTGCAGGCATTCCTGGAGTTAAAAGCTTTCAATGGGTTAAGCAGGTAAGCAAAAAGAATAGTTATGATTATGGATTGATCATGCAATTTGATGATCAGGAATTATATGATGACTATAACGCCCATCCTGATCACACCACCTTTATTGAACAATGTTGGTTACCTGCAGTGACAGATTTTATTGAGATTGATCATAAATCTTTTTGAAGTTTGCGGAGGCATGACAGACCATGACGGTTAAGTAAAGCGCTTAAGCTATTTTTAAATTATAAAGTTGTTCAATGAAGAAAGTGATTGCTTTTTGTGGGACGATATCGACAGCTTTAGCGACCTTGTCACGCACAAATATCCAAAGAAATCTTTTTTTTACAAAGTTCAATACGCCGTCTAATTCAGAATCGCTAAGGGTTGGATAGCACTGCATTAATCACAACATTACCGAAGACGCCATTTCAAAAGCTATTAAAAACAATTACCTTTTTAAGCGTAAAACACCGGTGCTACCTTTAGGTAGCGTTGCCGGAGTTTAGAATGATGTGAAATTATTTTGCTATAATACCATAAAACTTAAAGAGTGCAGGTACTGCTTGGGATTATTTTTCATTTTATCGGGGGCTTTGCTTCCGGTAGTTTTTATATTCCTTATAAAAAAGTAAAAGGCTGGCATTGGGAAAGTTATTGGATCGTAGGTGGCATATTTTCCTGGCTGATCGTGCCGCCAATCGCAGCCTGGCTTACCATACCTGGTTTCGCCAAGATCATTAAAGCAACCGGATCATCTACACTATTTATTACTTTCTTTTTTGGATTGCTTTGGGGTATTGGAGGCTTAACGTATGGCCTCGGTGTGCGTTATCTCGGCGTATCATTGGGCAGCAGCATTATCCTCGGGTTATGCATGGTGTTCGGTGCAATAATTCCTTCTATCTATTATGACTTTCACCCGGTAGCAGGTAAGGATACTTTTAGTGGTATGGTTAATTCGGGTTGGGGATTAACAGTATTAGCTGGGCTTATGGTGTGTGTACTTGGCATCATTATTTGCGGTAAGGCCGGCATAATGAAAGAGAAGCAATTAAAGGCTGCAATTACTGATCTGCATGGCTTAAAAGTTAAGACAGAATACAAATTTGCTTTGGGGATGTTCGTCTCAATTATATCAGGTGTGCTTAGTGCCTGTTTTAATTTTGGTTTAGAGGCCGGGCAGTCTATGGGCGCTGTGGCCAATGAAACATGGAAGGCGGCACATCCTGGTGATGGTGAATTTTTATTTCGCAATAACGTTATCTATGTCGTGTTGTTATGGGGCGGTTTAATAACCAATTTTATCTGGTGTATGATACTTAATGCCCGTAATAAAACATTCTCAGATTATACTAATAAGAAGACGCCTTTAATTAATAACTATCTATTTGCTGCAATCGCCGGCACAACCTGGGTTCTGCAATTTTTCTTTTACGGCATGGGTGAAAGTAAATTAGGCAATGGCCCCAGCTCATGGATATTACACATGGCCTTTATTATTCTAGTGGCAAACATTTGGGGACTTGTATTAAAAGAGTGGAAAGGCGTCAATAAGAAAACTGCTTCAACTATAATTACTGGGATTATTACGATTATATTATCAGTGTTATTGGTCGGTTATGGTAATTCTTTGAAGTAAGGAAAGGCTGTTAGCTGTCGGAAAACAGGGCTATTAGCTTTTAGCTTAAAATACAAATTGTAATGAGAATGATAGTAAATATTGCCAATTGCTAAAAGCTAATAGCTAACGGCCAAAAGCTTCATCCAAGGCTAATCATGAAAAACTAAAAGAACTTATTATATGGCAGAAAGGAATTAAGATTGTAAAGAAGATTTATGTGCTGGCAGAGAAATTTTCAATTGAGGAAAAATTTCTTATGATTTCACAAATAACAATAGCCGCTGTTTCAATTCCGACAAATATAGGGGAAGGCAGCAGCCGAAATAGTGATAAAGACTATGCAAGATTTCTTCAGTTATCATTAGGTTCAGCTTTTGAAGTACAGACCTATTTAATACTAAGTAAGGAAATGAATTGGGTAAAAATTGAAGACTTATCTGACTTAGAACTATTGTTAGAAGAAGAAATAAAAATGATCCATCGATTCATTAATACAATAACAGCGGCTAAAAGCTAAAGGCTAATAGCTAACAACTAAAAGCAATTATATGATATCAACAAAAAATTATAAACACGTTAGTTATTTATGGAATGATGAGGAAGCTGCAAAGCTGGCTGGCGATGAAGTTGGCTTATTGGTCTATCGTTCAAACCTATTGGGGGCCGATCTGCGTTTAACAAATTACGGTGGCGGCAATACTTCATGCAAGACAATGACTAAAGATCCCTTGACGGGAAAAGATGTTGAAGTAATGTGGGTTAAAGGTAGCGGCGGCGATCTTGGCACAATGAAACGTAACGGTCTGGCGGCATTATATGTTGATCGCTTACGCAGTCTAAAAAATATTTATCGTGGGATGGAATATGAAGATGAAATGGTCGAATTATTCAATCATTGTATTTATGATCTGTCATCGAAGGCACCTTCCATAGATACGCCTTTGCATGGCTTTTTGCCTTTTAAACATATTGATCATTTACATCCGGATGCTGCCATTGCATTGGCTGCAGCAAAAGATGGTGAACAAATTATTAAAGACTTATTTAAAGGCACAATAGGCTGGGTAAAATGGCAAAAGCCTGGCTTTGAATTGGGGCTTATGTTAAAGCAATGTCTTGATGAAAATCCCGGCATCCGTGGCATCATGCTTGGTTCGCATGGGTTGTTTACCTGGCGAGATACGGCTTATGAGAGTTATATCAATACACTTGAAGTAATTGAGATTTGTGCACAATATCTTGAAGACAATTATGGAAAGAAAGGAGAGATTTTCGCCGGACAAAAAATTCAATCATTACCCAAAGAAGAACGTTTAAAAAAAGCTGCCGCTCTTGCTCCTATACTGAGAGGATTCTGTAGCAGTTTGGACAGTTTCCCCCCACCGGGGGGACGGAAGGGGGGCTCTATGATCGGTCACTTCACCGATGATGATCGTGTTTTGCAATTCATCAATTCAAATGATTTGGATCGCCTGGCACCAATGGGTACAAGCTGCCCGGATCATTTCTTAAGAACAAAAATTTCGCCTTTGGTTTTGGAATTGGCTATTGATGAAGATCTTGCGGATCTGCTTAAAATAAAAGCTAAGCTTACCCCGGCATTTGAAGCATATCGTAAAATGTATGCTGATTATTATAACACCTGCAAACACGCCAACAGTCCGGCTATACGTGATGCCAATCCTGTTGTGATCTTATATCCCGGCATTGGTATGTTCACTTTTGCAAAGGATAAACAGACAGCACGTGTGGCCTCAGAGTTTTATATCAATGCCATAAACGTAATGAAAGGCGCTGAAGCCGTAAGTGAGTACACATCGTTGCCCCGGCAGGAAGCTTTTAATATAGAATATTGGCTGCTTGAAGAAGCAAAGCTGCAGCGTATGCCAAAGCCAAAACCTTTAACAGGTCGCATTGCCTTGATTACCGGAAGCGGCGGTGGTATCGGCAAAGCCATTGCCATGAAGTTTGTTGAAGAAGGCGCCTGTGTAATTCTTTCTGACAACAACTCCGACAGATTATTGGAAGCTAAAGATGAGTTTATTAAGAAATTTGGGAAAGATGTTGTAATAACCGGCATGCTGGATGTAACTAATGCATACACCATTTCACAAACTATGGCAACAGCTTGTCTTGCCTTTGGTGGCGTTGATATTATTGTGAATAATGCCGGCTTATCTATTTCAAAACCAATTGAAGAGCATTCAGAAAATGATTGGGATCTGTTATATGATGTATTGGTAAAAGGTCAATTTTTGGTTACACAAAAAGGAGTTGACATCCTGCGTAAACAAGGCCTGGGCGGTGATGTATTAAATATTGTAAGTAAGAATGCATTGGTCAGTGGGCCTAACAATGCAGGTTATGGTTCTGCCAAAGCTGCACAGCTTCATTTAAGCAGGCTGAATGCCGCTGAAGTTGGCAAGGATAACATTCGTGTAAATGTTGTTAACCCTGATGCAGTGATTTCAGGCAGTAATATCTGGAGTGGCGGCTGGGCAGAAGGCAGAGCAAAAGCTTACGGGATTAAGGTAGAAGAACTGCCGCAATATTATGCAGGCCGTTCATTGCTCAACGAGATCATCTTGCCGGAAGACATTGCAAATGCCTGCTTTGCTTTCATCGGCGGACTTTTAAATAAGTCAACAGGAAATGTACTTAATGTAGATGGTGGTATCGCGAATGCTTTTGTGCGATAGCGATAACTCTGATTATTTTTAATCTTAATACAAGCCATAAAGAATGTGTTTGGTAGCAATTGATTTGCCTTTTAAAAGGCTTGATTGAACTTTAATAACATAATATCAGCGATATGAAAATTGAAAAGACTATGATCGAACAACATAATTCGTTGTTGCAGAGAGAGCATACGCGTCGGTTTAATTTTATGGCAAGTGATATATCAAATGTTGAAATTATACTGCAAAAATTAATAGACTTCCAGGTGGCCATACCAAGCTGGGCCTTGGGTACAGGCGGCACACGTTTTGGCCGCTTCGCCGGCGGTGGAGAGCCACGCCAGCTTGAAGAAAAGATAGAAGACATTGGTCTACTGCATGCCTTGAATAGATCGA
>JBDSRT010000114.1:0-3080 GCA_039929165.1 Ginsengibacter sp. | reverse complement strand
AGGTAAAATGGTGTTGGCTGCTATAGGTTTTTATCACATTGAGAAATGCATCGCCATACTGTTTGATCTTCACCTCGCCAAAGCCACTTATCTTTTCCAACTCTTCTAAAGTTTGCGGAAGATATCTCGCCATTTCATCAATAGTTGTAGAACCGGCGACAATATATACCGGCAGATTTTTCTTTGCACAGATGTCTTCTCTTATTCTCCTCAACTGTTGATGTAAAACCGGGTGCGGACTGTCAATTGCTTTTTGCGCAACACCAGCATACACGTTTACAGACATTGCCGGCGTTTTAAATACATTTTTTCTTTGCTGAAAAGCTTCCACTTTCATTAGCTGATCAGCATCTTCCCATAAAAACAATTTTAAAGAAAACTGGCTTAAGATTTCCCTGATAATATCATTGACCTCTTTTGCATGGAGCTTGCCATCTGTAACTATCGATGTATGAATAATCGAATCTAATAAGGGTTTGATAGCTGTACTAAAATGGTTAGCTGCTTTCCCAACCCGGTCTCTTAAAGCTGCTTTATCATCTTCAGGAAATAACTTTTTTAATTGTAGCTGAAACCTAACAGCCGTGTGCTGCAAATTGTCAACCTGGTCTTTTATTTCTATTGCTGCCTTTGCCGATGTTTCATTAAACGAAGAAGGGAATGCTAAAAGATATTTATGCAGATCTGTTGCCTGTTCAAGAATATTCGAAAAATCAAAAAGAGATGATAACAACGTCAGGTGATAATGTCCCTTGCCATATTGCAAAGCATTTTCCAGTTGCTGAGCTGATGAATGTTGTCTTGAAAAATTAATGATCCGCTCATCATTCATCAACCCCGAAGTTCTGACCCTACTTTGCAATACTAAACCTTGCAATGTAGTGCAGCGGCTAAGCGCCACATAAACCTGGCCGGGTGAAAATGATTCGCCGGCATCAATAATGGCTTTATCAAAAGTGAGCCCCTGGCTTTTATGAATGGTTATAGCCCAGGCCAGCCGCAACGGATATTGCTTAAATGAACCCAACACTTCCTCATCAATCTGCCGGGTTTGTTTATTAAGTGTATAGCGAATGTTTTCCCATATTTCCGGTTGCACATCAATATCATCTGCACCGGCACAGTTCACCATTATTTTGTTTTTCTCAAGCGAAGTGATCGTGCCGATCTTACCATTATAATATCTTTTGCCTTTATCTGCCGAATCATTTTTAATGAACATCACCTGCGCACCAATCTTCAAATTAAGCATGTCATCAGCGGGATAAGCCTTTTCAAAAAAATCGCCGGTAATTTCTGCTGCATAAGAAAATTGCGGCGTAGTTAAAAGATCAAGTTCTTTTTGATTGATCTCCCTGGCTTTATGATTATGTGTAGTGAGAATAATATAACCCTCTTCTTTTGCCGGACGGAAGTTTGGCTGAAACCGTCTATTTAAGATCTCGAAGCTTGCATGATCCATTTCATTATGCCTCACCTGGTTGAGTACATCAATAAAAGCCTGGTCGCTTTGGCGATAAATTTTATTGAACTCAATATGTACCGGTGGATTTTCTTTTAAGACAAGACTTTCGAAAAAGTATGGGCTTTTATAAAAGTCTGAAAGTACCTGCCAGCTTTGATCATTTATGACCGGCGGCAGTTGCAGCATGTCGCCAATAAATAATAGTTGTACACCGCCGAATATTTCTTTTGGCCTTTGGCGAACATGGCGTAAAACCGTATCAATAGCATCAATGGTATCGCAACGCACCATGCTGATCTCATCAATGATCAACAATTCCAGCTCCTGCAGAAGTGCTTTTTTCTCAGAAGTGATACGAAGACGACGTAAGAGACTGTGTGTATTGACGACTTCCTCATTACCGGTGGAAAAACCAGTACCTGCTGTAGCGGGAATAAATGGCGAAATAGGAAGCTGGAAAAATGAATGAATGGTAACACCGCCGGCATTTATAGCCGCTACACCGGTAGGCGCAACAACGGCCATGCGCTTGCTGCAATGCTGTCGGATGTATTTTAAAAATGTGGTTTTACCAGTGCCGGCTTTACCGGTTAAAAAAATATTACTGCCTGTTTGATTAACCAATTGATCAGCCAGGCGAAACATTGTGTTGGTAACGTCGGGCTGTATGGAGGTGGTAGTTGTCATTGTAATAAGGCTTAATAATAACAAAAAAGTCACAGATAAAATCATGATCATTAATGTTTTGATCATTCAAGCTATCGGTTGGCGGGGGCACTAACCGAAAATTTCAAAAACATTTTTATTTGTATGATCATCAGCTCATCTGTGACTTTTCCTTAACCTTAAGATGCTGCCTTAACGCCAAGCATCAACACTTCAGTTGCCTGCACTTCGGTAATGTATTTTTTATTCCCCTCTTTATCCGTATAGCTGCGGTTAACGAGTTTGCCTTCAAGCGCAATCTCTTTGCCTTTATCTAAATACTTTTCAGCGATCTCTGCAATTTTTCCCCAGGCTACAATCCTGTGCCATTGGGTTTCTATGATCTTTTCTCCTGCAGCATTACGGTAGCTTTCGCTGGTGGCCACATTGAACATGGCTAATTTTTTGCCACCTTCAATTTCTTTTACTTCCGGTTTACCACCAAGGTTACCGATCAACTGAACTTTGTTTTTAAGTGCGTACATGACTTTAAATTTTTATTGTTTTAAAATTTGTTATTCCAATCAACCAAACTGTTTCGTTTAATTGACATCACAAAGATGATAGCCACCCAAAGCCATAGTCGTATAATAATCGTTTACTCCCGAAGCTAAACGTGTAAAAACGTTTGCACACGGATAATTAAATCTTATCTTGACAGAAATAAAATTGTATATGCCTGTTGTTGATGAAAAAAAATGCTTAGCCTGTGGCAAACCATTACGGGGGAGAGTTGATAAAAAATTCTGCGACGATTATTGCCGTAATAATTATAATAACCGGCAAAAAGCAAAAGGCAGCCACAGCAGTTTTGTGCGCAACATTAATAATTGTTTGCTGAAGAACAGGAAGATTTTAGAATCTATCTTACTTGAGGATGAAACTGCTAAAGCCAGCAAAGAGAAACTGC
>JBDSRT010000113.1:0-3780 GCA_039929165.1 Ginsengibacter sp. | reverse complement strand
TGTTGCCTATACCGGAGTTGTTGTCAATTTCATGCGGCAACCATTGCGGATTTTTTCCAGGGATATATTCAAACCAATATAATACCGCTGGCTCATAAGAGCCGGGGTCTTTGCCATCCTGGTGTGCCAGGTAGCGTTTACCGGTTACCAGATCGGGATGTCCATCTCCATTTATATCTTCAAAAGCCAGGCAATGTGATTGTGAAAAAGCCTTACTGATCTCATGTGCGATCCAAATAGCTTTGCCAGCGCTGTCCTTTTGTTCATGCCACCATAAACCATACCTGTGTGCGGAAGAAGTGATAACGTCCTGGTCTTTATCTTCATCCACATCAAAAGCATACATGTTGGCGCAATCTTCACCAAGACTAGCGGAATGAAAAACCCAGTCAGGTGTTGTAACATCTCCCGGATTTTGCCACCAGCCTGTTTTAATGATCACATCATCTTTACCATCAAGATTTATATCGCCCCAACCTAGGCCATGAGTATACCTATCCGTGCCTCTTAAACTATCAGCACTGATAATAAAGCGTTGCCATAGGGTATCATTTTTTGCCAGTGGAGACCTTAACCATATTACCTTTTTGGCAATAATATCATTGCATACAAGATCCATTCGGCCATTGCCATCAACATCTACAAAAGCCGGCGTTTCATTACCTGCTGTTTTTAAAATAGTATGCCCTTGCCATAACAAGTTTTCTTTTTTTGGATTTTGATACCATGCGCAAATACCGCCCGGCTGATCAAAGCGTATAAGATCAACCCAGCCATCGTTATTTACATCCATACAAAAATTAAGGAAGGTGGTGCTATAACCAGGCACCGGGTCTGTCGTATCTGCATGGAGCAAATGCTGCTTCCATAACGGCGCTTCAAACCAATAATTTCCAGCGAGAATATCTGTTTTGCCATCATTGTTTACATCGCCGACGGCAACGCCTTCAGAAATAAACCTATTACTGATAATATGCTTTTTGAATTTCACCGGCGATGTATGTTTAGTTACCTGCGCCCCAACATTCAATGCAATACATGCAATAATGATTGTGTACATCACCTTAATAACATAGAATGTTACCTCTTTAAGGCAGGCTGCCTTAAGCAGCATTAGATGTTTCCTATAATTTCTATTTGTCAGTAGCATATGTTTAAATCTATTTGTTGTAATTAATTTTTAATGCGGCAACCGTTCTTTAAAATAGCCATATAACCATGTGCCTGCAATAGCACTTGCAAGTGTGATAATTATTACACTGAAGCCAAGACCAAATTGCGCAAACAACGGACCCGGGCAAGCGCCTGTTATTGCCCAGCCAAAGCCAAAAATGAGACCGCCATAAATCTGTCCTTTATGAAATGTTTTTTTAGGCAGCACGATTTTTTCGCCGGATAATGTTTTGATGTTTAGTTTTTTTATAAGGAACACTGCCAGCATACCTGTAATAACTGCAGAGCCAATTACACCATACATGTGAAAGCTTTGAAGCCTGAACATTTCCTGTATGCGATACCATGATATTACTTCCGACTTTACGAGAATAATACCGAAAATAGCACCGATGATTATGTACTTTAAATAAGACGACAAAGATTCCTTTTTGCCGGTAGCTGCAGTGTGGTAAGATGCATCTAACGATTGTACTTCAAAATCTGTGTTAGGGTCGATTATTAACTTAGGCATCATTACCATTTTAAAATATAAGGCAAAATAAGATTGGCCATAATAAAGCCGCCAAGCATGAAAGATATTGTGGCAACAAGAGACGGCCATTGCAAATTTGATAAACCCATGATGGAATGCCCGGATGTACAGCCGCCGGCATAGCGGGTACCAAAGCCTACAAATAGGCCACCAAACACCATAAAGAATAAGCCCTTTGCCGTTAAGAGTTGCTGCCAGCTAAAGATCTCTTCAGGCAATAATGCCTGTTGCGGTGTGATGCCGTATTGTTTTAACTCTGTAACAAGCCTGGGGTTAAGACTTACGGGATCAGGATTATTAAGAAGAACAGCCACAAGTAAAGCGCCGGCGGCAATACCAACCACAAAAAATAAATTCCATTTTTCTTTCTTCCAATCATAGTTAAAAAAGGACACGTTTCCCGGAAAACATGCAGCACATATATGCCTTAAAGAAGATGAAATACCCAGCCATTTATTACCGCTTATTAAAAGAAACGGAATCGTTAAGCCAATTAATGGGCCGGCTATATACCAGGGCCATGGCTGTTTTAATAAGGAAAGCAGATGCATCAATGCTATAAATTTTATAAAAGAGACCGTAAAATTAACCTTACTTTTTTACAGTCATCATACTATAGTTATTAGTTCCTGAAACAAAACTCAATAACTACTTATAAGTGTTGGGTAGGAATTAAAATTGAGACTGCCACAATAAGTGGAAGGATATACTATTGGAATATTGTGGAAACAGAGGTAGCGTTGAAATTATTTGCAGTCGGATTTATAGTTATCAATTATTGTGGTAAGCGAACCGTTCGCATTAACAGTAATATGCGAGTTCTCATGCAGTGTAAAATTGTTGCCTTTGCCCTGGCCAATTATGAGAAAGTTATTTATAGTTGTCTTTTGGAATTGACCGTTTACTAATGAGCCTTTAAATTGATCCTGTGTTACGCCGGTTGCCTGGTATTTATCGCCGGTTATTGTGCCCACACCACTAATGCCTTGTGGCTGAAAATGAGATTTCCCACTCACATTATTGCCATTAATAATGAAGCTTGAAACCACATGAAGGTAACCGCTCAACACAACATCTTCGCCGGTGCCGCCATTGGCACAAGGCACAAAAATGCTGAAATCAAACGGGACTTTTTCACTTGTAGTAAAATTTTGCACTTTTGACGCAGCTATTGATGTTTGAAGATTTTGGTTAACTGAAGTGTTGATTAATTCTTTTTTGCAGGATGAGATGGTTAACAATAAGGCTCCTAAAGAAAATAGTGCTAAGGCCCTTGTAAGTTTTGATTTCATGATTTTGTTTTTAAATTTTAAATAATTAAGATACTCTAATCTAACAAGTATTTTTTTTTATCAATAGTATTGCCTGAGCTGATGCATAATAAGGCTTGTTCAACTACTGGCCGAAACCAAAACAGCTATTTACTAAACTCCTCCATTTTTTTACTGATGTGCTGCATTACTTCATCAAGCTCTTTCGTCGGGCTAAAATCAATCATTTTAAAATCTTTTTTAACGATACCTGTGTGACCTGGTTGCATATAAAAAACATCGCCGGTAGTGAGCGTCTCTTCAGTGCCGTCGTCATATTTCATCAGCAATTCGCCTTCAACTACATAACCCCAATGCGGGCATTGGCAACTGTTGTTTTTTAAACCCTGCAATAAAGGCGCTAAATCAGTGCCGGCGGGGAGTTCGTTAAATGCCACCGTCATTCCTCCATAGCCTTTGAGGCCTCTCATTATTGTACCGGGCGCTTCCATTGTTACGGGTATGTCTTCTTTTTTAATCTTCATACGAGCAAATTTTAATTGTAAATAAATAGTGGTGTATGCCTGAAGATCCAGAGGTGGTATAAAAAGGTTCTATCAAAGGGTAGATAATTTGCATCACCAATAATGCATTTGTCCAAAAAGATAATGGGTATGTTTAAAGTAATAATATTTTATTACAACTGCAAGCGTTTTTATACACCACTTCTATAGGCCCGGCAGAGCTACAACTATTTACATCTTTTTTCTTCGATAATATACAGCCTTGCGGGCTCGTCACCATTGTTTATAGCAACATGAG
>JBDSRT010000112.1:0-7024 GCA_039929165.1 Ginsengibacter sp. | reverse complement strand
TGTGCTGCAACAATCAGGCGATTGCAGACAATGATTGCCCGTAACATCGCTTTTCATTATATGCCTTGCCGGCACGCCATGATAACTAAAAAGAATATGATCATAATCTTCCTCCAGATATGGCCGTGTGTTTTCAGCTAAAGCATTCAGGTAATCTGCATTATTATAGAACGGTGAAACAAAGTCCAGGTTAAAAGAATAGTTATTTTTAGCGTGGATTTCTTTAGCATAATCCACGGCTGTTTCAAAACTGGACATAGCATAATGCGGATACAAAGGCACAGCAATTACTTCTGTAACCTGCGGATAGTTTTTTAATATATTATTGAAAGCAGTCTCCGGAGATGGGTTACCATATCGCATGGCAATTTCTACAGGATAATCAATCTCCTGTTGAAGTGCTGCCTGCAGGCGTTTCGTCATAACTACCAGTGGGGAGCCATCTTTGGTCCAGATTGTCTTATAAGCTTCGGCTGATTTAGGTGCACGAAACGGTACAATAATTCCTTTTACTAAAAGAGAACGAACGAGCCATGACTTATCAATGACTTTTTCATCCATCAAAAATTGTTTTAAATACTTTTTTACATCAGGCACATTGGTTGAGTCCGGTGAGCCAAGATTCATTAACAATACAGCCTTTGTCGCGTTAGCTAGCATAATTTAAAATTATGCAAATGTAAGATGAGCCCGCTTTTGTAATGAACTATATTTGCATTAATGTAATGCCTGTAATTACTGGTTTTATGACTTACCTGTGACTTTTCACCACCATTGTGCAAATACTTTTGCCGTACGTACATGACCAACGAGATTCCTAATAAGCTTTCCCAATTTTCCGTAGCAGGAATTAATTATCGTAAAAGTGATGTAAACATCCGCGGTAAATTTTCTTTATCAGGAGATCAATGTCAGCATGTGATTTCGCAGTCTTTTCAAAAAAATATTTCAGGCGTTTTCGTATTATCTACCTGTAACCGCACAGAAGTATATGGCCTTTGCAATGATCCGGCTGAGCTTATAGAATTGTTATGTCTGCATACGCAGGGCACTGTGCAGGATTTCCTGGAGCATGGGTATGTTTTCCAGGGAATGGCTGCTGTTGATCATTTATTTAAGGTATCTGCAGGGTTAGACTCCCAAATAGTTGGCGATTATGAAATTTTAGCTCAGTTGAAACATGCCGTAAATTTTGCACGTGAACATGGTTCTATAAATGGTTTTGTTGAGCGCATCATTAACTATGCGTTGCAGGCTTCAAAAGATATAAAAACAAGAACCAATTTAAGTTCAGGTACTGTAAGTGTATCTTATGCTGCAATTGAGATTATTAAAGAAAAGATTGAAAATATTGCCGGTAAAAAAATATTGCTTATAGGTACCGGTAAGTTTGGGAACCATATTGCTAAAAACTTAAAAAATTATTTCCCGGGAACAAAGTTGTCCATCAGTAATCGTACAAATGATAAAGCCATTGCCTTGGCTGGTTTATGTAATGCTACGCAAATAGCTTACGAAGCTTTGCAACCGGCCGTGCTGGAGCATGATATCATCATTGTAAGCTCAGCCGCGGAAAATTATGTAATTACGCCTTCCTTCTTTACCAATGATGTGCCGCGGCTTATACTTGATCTTTCTATTCCGCAAAACGTAGATCCTGAAGTAGGTAAAATGCTTGGTGTTCATTTAATGAATGTTGATGAAATATCAGCCATTCTTGATAAAACAATAGGCAGACGTAAAGCAGAGATTCCCAAAGCACTTGTTATTATAAATGATACCATTAATGAACTTAAAGAATGGTATGGCATGCAGGCAAATGCGCCTGTATTACGCAAAATTAAAACTCATTTGCACCAGTTAAGTAAAGCAGACACAACAGATAGCAGCGATAAAATACATAAGGCTGTTTCCTCCCTGGCCATTCAACTCAAACAAAAAAATAATAAAGGCTGTCAATATATTCACGCCATGAGTGATTACCTCCACCGGAACTAGTATGCCAGCACCGTTGAAAATAGGAACCCGTGAAAGTGAATTAGCAAAGTGGCAGGCAAATCTTGTTGAAAGTTTATTACATGAAAACGGCGTAGAATCAGAGCTGGTCTATATTTCCAGTGAAGGAGATATTGACCTTGTAACGCCTTTATACGATATGGGTGTGCAGGGTATCTTTACTAAAACACTCGATGTGGCCCTGCTTAATAAACGCATTGATATTGCAGTGCATTCTTATAAGGACGTGCCAACACAATTACCCATCGGTATACAACAAGCTGCAGTGCTCAAGCGTGGTTCATATAAAGATGTTTTAGTATTGAAAGATCTTAGTGAAGAAACACTTCGCTCTTTTGGAATAATAAATGATAAGAACGTGTTGTGGAATGATGATGTTGATTGTCCTGTTCCGCACATTATTGCCACAAGCAGTATCAGACGTAAAGCCCAGTGGCTGCACCGTTTTCCAAAAGATGAGATGGAAAATTTGCGGGGAAATGTAAACACACGTTTAAAAAAATTACACGAAAGTAACTGGCACGGGGCAATATTTGCAGCCGCTGGCCTGGAAAGAATAGGCCTAAGATCTGAGCAGGCAATTGACCTGGATTGGATGCTTCCTGCGCCGGCACAGGGCGCCATTTTAATAGTCTGCCGTACAGAAGATGAAAAAGTATTTGATTACTGCCGGCCATTAAATGATGAAGTGACAGAGAAAGCAACTGCAGTTGAAAAAAGTTTTTTAAAGGCTTTAATGGGTGGATGTTCTACACCAATAGGAGCGCTGGCCAAGGTAGAAAATGATACCATTTATTTTACTGGTAACATCTGTTCAACCGATGGCAATGAAATCATTACTGTTACAAAATCCGGCTCTGTTGGTGACTATAATTTTATCGCTATCGAAGCCGCTGAGGAAATCAAAAATAATCCCGCGGCCCTGCGCATCATGAATGAGATTCACCATGAGTTCTAACAAGTTCACCATATTAAGTACACGGCCTCTTTCAAGAGATATTATTGAAGCAGCTGCAGTAAAAAATGTCTCAATTGAAGAGATAGAGTTTATAACAACTGAAGCCATTACAGATGCAGAAACACTTGCCACGATCAAAACATATGTAGATCATAATGCGACAGTCATATTCACCAGCATGAATGCTGTAGAAGCAGTAGCAGCGCAGGCGAAGATAGTTCCGGAGTGGCGGGTTTATTCAATGGGAAACACTACAAAAAATCTTGTCAATAAATATTTTGGTGATTTTATTATTGATACAGGTCATGATGCCACAGACCTCGCCAATGCGATTATTGCAAACAATGAACAGGAAGTAGTATTTTTTTGTGGAGATAAGCGACGTGATGAATTACCGGAAACATTAAGTAGAAATAATATCTCAATCAAAGATGTTATAGTTTATAAAACAATTGCACTTGACAAGATAATAAGCAAACAATATGACGGCATATTATTTTACAGCCCCAGCGCTGTAGAAAGTTTCTTTAAAAATAATACAATCAATAATGAGACGGTTATGTTTGCAATAGGTGATACAACAGCCGCCACCATCAGAGAACACACCTCAAATAGTATAATTGTCAGCGATGACGCGGGTAAAGAAAAACTTGTTGAAAAGGCAATAAGTTTTTATCAAAACAGAATAGGGAAAAAACTATTTAACTAAGATTTTTTAAGGCCATCATTGGAAGATGGCTTGAAATTAAAATAAACAATGAAAAACGATCTACTACTTAGAGCTTTAAGAAATGAAAAAGTTGAACGTCCACCGGTTTGGATGATGCGGCAGGCAGGAAGATATTTGCCGGATTACATCAAGCTCAGAGATAGGTATGATTTTTTCACGCGGGTACAAACGCCTGAACTGGCCTGCGAAATAACGATGCAGCCTGTTGACCAGGTTGGTGTTGATGCGGCCATAATATTTTCAGACATATTGGTTATTCCGCAGGCTATGGGTGTCGAGGTGTTGATGGAAGAAGGCCGTGGTCCTGTGTTGCCGCAGGTTATCAAGACAGAAGAAGACGTTCAGGCGCTCATCATGAATGAAGTGGAACACCGGTTGAAATATGTTACAGACGCTTTAAGCCTTACCAAAAAAACACTGAACGACAGAATACCTTTGATTGGCTTTGCGGGAGCACCATTTACAATCTTATGCTACATGGTTGAAGGTAAAGGCAGCAAAACGTGGGATAAAGCGAAGCAGTTTTGTTTTACAACCCCGGAACTTGCACATAGTTTGCTACAAAAAATCACTGACGTTACCATAACCTATTTAAAAGCACAGGCTAAAGCAGGCGCTGATGTTTTACAGGTCTTCGATAGCTGGAGCGGTACTTTAAGCCCGGCAGATTTTGCGAGGTTTGCGCAACCTTATTTACTACAAATTGCAGACGCTCTAAAAGATGTTGTGCCTGTCATTCTGTTTCCAAAGGGCAGTTGGTATGCGTTAAAAGAACTCTCAAAAAGTAGTGCCGCAGGTATTGGCATTGATTGGTGTATATCCCCAAAAAATGCAAGAGCTTTGGCAGGGAACAAAACTCTGCAGGGCAATTTTGATCCAGCCAAATTGTTGCTACCGCCTGCTCAAATAAAAAAAGAAGTTACCGAAATGATCAACGAGTTTGGTGTTCAAAACTACATTGCAAATCTTGGTCATGGCATTACGCCAAATGTGCCTGTTGAAAACGCCATTGCTTTTGTAGAAGCTGTTAAGGAATATACCGCCTAAGCGTATTAAATGACTCAATTATCATCTACACAAAATATTTTATATCCTGGTGGAGAAAACTGGGTGGATATCGTACAGCAGCTTCAGGACAGCATTTGCGAAGCTTTAGAAACTGTTGATGGCAGGGCAAAATTTAAAGAAGACGATTGGCAGCGGGAAGAGGGTGGAGGTGGAAAAACAAGAGTGATTGAGAATGGAAACATTTTTGAGAAAGGCGGCGTAAATATTTCTGTTGTGCATGGCGATGTTACCGGGCTAATGCGTCAACAACTTAATATAGAAGGTTCGAAATGGTTTGCAAGTGGAATGAGCATTGTAATTCATCCGTTAAATCCTTTTGTGCCAACCGTGCATTGCAATTACAGGATGTTCCTGTTGTATGATGAAGAAATGAATATCATTGATCAGTGGTTTGGCGGCGGAACCGATCTTACACCGTACTACCTGATTGAAGAAGATGCTGTTCATTTTCACTCCACTTATAAAAATATTTGTGAGGCTTTTGAAACCGGGTTCTACAATGACTGTAAGCTTAATTGCGATGATTATTTTGTGAATCGTCACAGGAACAATGAACGCCGGGGAATTGGCGGTATATTTTATGATTACAAAAGGCCAGATGAAAACAAATCTGTAAATGACTGGATGAATTTTGGAAATGATTGTGGCAAAGCTTTTACAGAAGCCTACATCCCTATTGTCAAAAAAAGGTATGCAATGCCGTTTAACGCTCAAAACCGCTACTGGCAAGAGATCAGGCGTGGCAGGTACATTGAATTTAACCTGATACATGATAGAGGAACATTGTTTGGCTTAAAAACAAATGGTCGTACAGAAAGTATCTTAATGAGCCTTCCGCCGACTGCACGATTTGATTATAACTTTGAACTTGCAAAAGGCAGTGAAGAAGATAAATTATTACAGGCATGCCTACATCCACGCCAATGGGTATAATACAAAATATTTATTTTAAATTATGATTTTAAAATCACGTTACCGCACTTTACGTCTATCACCTGCTGTAAGAAGTCTTGTTGCGGAAACACGATTGACAGTAGATGACTTTATTGTACCGTTATTTATAGATGAAGGTGATCACGTAAAGACAGAGATTAGTTCAATGCCTGGTTACTATCGCATGAGTCTTGATAACACCATAAAAGAAGTAAAAGAGTTATACAGCTTAGGCCTGAAATGTTTGTTGTTATTTGTAAAAGCAAAAGAGGAAACAAAAGATAACAAAGGCACAGAGGCTTTAAACCCAAATGGATTAATGCAGCGAAGTATCAAAGCGATTAAAGATGCCGTACCGGAAATTTTGGTGATGACAGATGTGGCGCTTGACCCTTATTCATCGTATGGGCATGATGGCATTGTTGAGAATAATGAAATTGTAAACGATGCGACCGTAGAGGTTTTAGCCCGGATGAGTGTATCGCATGCGCAGGCAGGTGCCGATTTTGTTGCGCCAAGTGATATGATGGACGGCCGCATCGGTGCAATAAGACAGGCACTTGAGCAAAACAATTTTACTAAGACCGGTATCATGGCATACAGCGCTAAATATGCCTCGTGTTTTTATGGTCCGTTCAGAGATGCGCTTGATTCAGCACCTGGTTTCGGTGATAAAAAATCTTACCAAATGGATTATGCCAATCGAATAGAAGCCGTAAAAGAAGCTTTGCTTGATGTAGAAGAAGGTGCAGATATTGTTATGGTTAAACCTGGTTTACCTTACCTTTATATTGTACGTGAAGTAAAGAATGCCGTAAAAGTGCCGGTAAGTGTTTATAATATCAGCGGTGAATATGCTATGATAAAAGCTGCTGCAAAAATGGGTTGGCTCAATGAAGACAAAGCGATTCTTGAAACATTAACTTCTTTGAAAAGAGCCGGTGCTGATCTTATTGCAACTTACTTTGCAAAAGATGCGGCCAAGTTGATTAATAGCTAAACCTCACTACCCAATGACAGCGCAAACAACCTATTCAATCTCAAAAAGTGAAGCACTTTTTTCCAGAGCTAAAACGTCAATCCCTGGTGGAGTGAACTCCCCGGTAAGAGCATTTAAAAGTGTTGGCGGCAATCCTGTTTTTATTAAATCTGCTAAAGGCGCTTATCTTTTTGATGAAGATGGCAACAGGTACATTGACTACATAAATTCCTGGGGGCCAATGATCCTCGGTCATGCCCACGAACCGGTTATTGAAGCAATAAGAGACAAAGCACTGTCTTCAACTTCTTTTGGTGCGCCAACTTTACTTGAGATAGAA
>JBDSRT010000111.1:0-11118 GCA_039929165.1 Ginsengibacter sp. | reverse complement strand
CTGTCTATAATGAAAAAGTAACTGAATACATAGAGAAAGCTCAGCCATCTCTGCAGCCTATACTAAATCATATAAGAGAGCTGGTGCATAAAACCAATAAAGATGTTGAAGAAAAAATTAAATGGGGAATGCCTCACTTTGATTATAAAGGCATGTATTGCGGCATTGCAGCCATGAAGCAACATTGTGGCTTTGGCTTCTGGAAAGCCGGCTTGCTGAAAGATCCGGAGAACTTTATTGCAAAGGGTGAAGATGCAGGCATGGGAAGTTTCGGGAGAATAACCAGTCTTAAAGATCTGCCGCCCGATAAAGCGTTAATAGATTTCTTAAAGCAGGCAAAGGACCTTAATGATAATGACATTAAAACTGAAGCCAGGCCAAAGAAAGAGAAAGCTGAGCTAATTTTGCCGGACGCGGCTTTTAAAGTGTTACAAAAAAATAAAAAAGCTAACACAACTTTTCAGAACTTTAGCCCAAGCCAACGTCGTGATTACATAGAGTGGATCGTTGAAGCAAAAACAGAAGCGACAAGAGGCAAGCGATTCGAGACAATGTTGCAATGGCTTGAAGAGGGAAAGACACGGCATTGGAAATATCAAACTAAATAATTAACTATATAACAAACAGCTATGACAGACAGGCGTTCATTTTTACAAAAAGGCTCTGCACTTGTAAGCGGCAGCTTATTGCTTTCAGCATTAGACAATAATGCCTTTGCTATTCTTAAAAATAAAATTGCAGCCAGCGATCAAATCAATATTGGCGCAATTGGTATTAATGGTATGGGTTGGTCAAACGTGGTAGCGGCGCTAAAAGTGCCGGGTGTTAATCTCGTTGCAGTGTGTGATGTTGATAAAAACGTTATTGATAAACGGCTCGGTGATTATACCAAGATGAATCTTGATCCCTCAAAAGTTAAGACGTATTCAGACTATCGTAAACTTTTAGATCAGAAAGACATCGACGCTGTTATTATTGGAACGCCGGACCATTGGCATGCTTTAATAATGATGCACGCTTGTGAAGCCGGTAAAGATGTATATGTGGAGAAGCCTGTTGGAAATTCAATTGATGAATGCCGGGCTATGGTAGCAGCGCAACAAAAATATAACAAAGTTGTACAGGCAGGGCAGTGGCAAAGAAGTCAAAAACATTTTAGAGATGCAGTTGATTTTGCGCAAAGCGGCAAGCTTGGAAACATACGGACGGTAAAAGTTTGGTGTTACCAGGGCTGGATGAAACCAGGACCTGTTGTACCTGATACCGCACCTCCGGCAGGCGTCGATTATGAAGCCTGGCTAGGGCCGGCAACTAAACGACCTTTTAACTCGAGCCGTTTCCATTTTAATTTTCGTTGGTTTTGGGATTATGCCGGCGGTTTGATGACAGACTGGGGTGTACATCTTTTAGATTATGGTTTGCTTGGCATGAAATCGCCTACACCGAAATCTATTTCTGCTTTAGGAGGCAGGTTCGCTTATCCTGAATTGCTGGAAGAAACACCTGACACGCTTACCACACTTTACGAGTTTGATGGCTTCAACATGGTATGGGATTCTGCAATGGGTATTGATAATGGGTCTTATAATCGCGATCATGGTATAGCCTATATCGGTAACAACGGCACATTGATCTTAAATCGTGGAGGTTGGGAAGTGATCGAAGAAAAGCAAAGCAAAGATAAAGTTGTTAAGCCCTTTGAAAAATCATCTGACAATGGCCTTGATATGCATTGGCAAAATTTTATAAGTGTTGTTAAATCACGTAAAATGACTGATCTGCACTGCCCGATACAAGATGGTGCTCATGTAGCAACGGTGGCCCAAATGGGTAATATTGCTTACAAGAGCGGTCTTAAACTAAATTGGGACGACGCGAAAAAGAAATTTACTGACGATGAGATCAACAGGAAGTATATGATGAAAGACTATCACAACGGGTATAAACTTCCTAAAGTATAGTAAACTTTTTTGAATGTCTGAAATTAGATGGGGCATCATTGGTTGTGGTGGTGTCACAGAAGTCAAAAGTGGGCCGGCTTTTAATAAGGTGCCTGATTCATCTCTGCTGGCTGTTATGCGCCGGGATGCTGCTAAAGCCGAAGATTATGCCCGGCGACATGATGTACCACATTGGTACAATGATGCTGATCAAATTATCAATAACCCAAAAATTAACGCGGTGTATGTGGCCACGCCACCTTCTTCACATGAAGACTATGTTATCAAGATTATAGACAGTGGCAAGCATGTGTATGTAGAAAAGCCTATGGCCCTGGATTATGCTTCTGCAAAAAGAATGGCGGATTATGCTGCGAAAAAAAATGTAAAGCTTTGCGTTGCGCATTATAGAAGACAACAACCTGTACTCTTGAAGATAAAAGAAATGCTGGCTTCGGGGGTGATTGGTCAACCGCTAACCGCTGAGCTTAAGTATTACAGAAAACCGTTATCACCTGAAGAACTTGCAAGGCCTGGCGTTGCCTGGCGGGTTGATTATACTATTTCCGGCGGTGGTTTGTTTCATGATCTTGCGCCACATCAACTTGACCTGGCTTATTACTTTTTTGGAGACGTTGTTTCTGCAGAAGGCTTGTCCTTTAATCAAGGCAATTTGTATCCTGCAGACGACATAGTTAACGGAAACATCCGTTTCAAAAATGGCGTGTTATTCAATGGAACCTGGAGTTTTAATTCAGCCGCAATGCATGAGACAGATTTGTTTGAGATTTTAGGCTCGAAAGGCAAACTCAGTTTTGCGGTTTTTGGTGATCCGGTTATAACTCTGGAAAATGAAGAAGGCACTAATCTGCACAGATTTGAAAAGCCGGAACATGTGCAACAATATTTAATCAAGGCTATTGTACAATATTATTTAGGCAAGGCTGAAAATCCATGTAGCGGCGCAGATGGCGCTGAAGTAATGAGATTGATAGATGCTTTCACGAAATCACTTAAGCGAACGGGCTGAAAAAGATTAAGATTAACACTGTAGTTTAAACGGTAAAATATGACACCTAATTCCCGAATAAAATCTTTCATCTTATAGCGCTTCACATACCTAACACCTCTCTTTACTTCACTCGGTATTTTTTATTCACCTTTGGATTATCGAAGTAATTATTCAATTGTTCCTCTGACATGTTATTAGACATGTCTAGAGGTATTTCAATTAATTGCACCTGGCTTTGTTTTAATTCTTCTTTCAGTTTTGCCGTTTTCTTAGTAACATCAGGATCACGTTCACCTACCAGCATATTGTCTGTTATCATATATTCCAGTCTTTTTATTGAAGACCGGATCAGGGCGGCCTGGTTTTGATCAACAGTTTTATTTGGTGCGCTGGCTTCTTTTATGGGCACAATAGCTACACCAAGGCCCGGCAGTATCTGACCGGTTTTTTGAGATGACTCATTATCAGAAGTATTCAGCAACGTGCCTGTTAAAGCAGTAGTTGCTGATGCAAGATCAAAACTTGTTCTGGCAGTTTTAGTTCTTTTTAATTTTCGGTCAAGCTGTAAAAAGGTATATTTTAACTGCATCGTGTACAGCTTTACATTTTTCGATACTAACTTATATTCTTCAACTGCCTGTGGATAATTAAGTGCATCCCTTATAATAAATTTTACCACAGCAGTGTCTCTGGTCCGCCATTTTGTAGAGCCGATGAAGCTTAAATTGAGCACTCTGATCCGGCCTGAATCTGTATCTTTTACGAAATCAAATCCAGGGCTCCATGAAAATACGTCACCACAATTTTTTACTAAATTATAATTTGATATAGGTATGCTGCTTGTAAATAGTATGTCTTCAATAGGTGCAATGCCACTTTCACAGAGCACTCTAAAAAAAATACTATCACCTTCCTGAATGTATTGCGTCCCCGTTACAGTCGGCTTAACCCTTGATGGCACAACATCTGTATTATAAAAAATAATATTAAAGGTCGTATCAATCTTATCTTTTGCATCATTCAGGCTTTGTACGCCTATATCAATTTTATACTCAAAATCATATTTAAGTTTTCCGGAAATAAAAAAAGACTTGTCCCCTTTAAAAGATAATAAACCGTTATCCTTATTAATGCGCAAGCCGGGCAAAGCATTTTTCATGTACCAATAATAGCCAGCCTCATCTTTATTCAATTCAAGATTATAAGCAAGCGCAGAGTCAACATGCAAACTAAAGGAAGGATACAGATTAGTGATTCGTAATGGAGTGTCGAGTTTGACTGGCATTATTGTTATCGAATCTTCCGGCACCTGCGCAAATGATGGGGTAAAAATTAAAAGACCAACAACGATAAGTAATGATTTCATGTTTAGGATTATGAGTTTCGTTAACAAAACTAACTCATAATAGCTTTGGTTATTGCTTTAATACTACTTATTGAAGGCTTAATTTACGAGAAAGACATTCTGGAAATATATTTGCAGAGTTATTTGAATTAGTTTCAAATAAACCCGCCAATACTTCACTATTATAAACCATATTATGAAATTTTTCACTACAGTTGTTATATTTTGCTCACTCTTATCACAACAAACCCAGGCGCAAGACTCTTCATTTGTGATGAGTGCAAAACAAGCATCACCCTATAAAACGAGTTTTAAAACAGACGCTTTAATCACCACTGGTGCAGTAGGTTTAACTGCCTTAGGCGTATATCTTGTGCAGAATAAAAAAGATCTCACACCGGCCCAGCTTGCAGCCAGGTCAAAAGATGATGTAAATTTTTTTGACAGGGGAAGTGCTGGCTTTTATTCTGAGAAAGCCAACGATGATAGCTACATTCCTTTTTATGCAGCCTTTGCTTCTCCCTTAGCGATCATGCTCATAAATAAAAATGAAAGATCCAAGGCAGGTCAGGTTATTGTATTATACACACAAACACTTGCCATAACCAGCGCAATGTTCACAGTTGCTGCGGGTTCAATAAATCGCAGCCGGCCTTTAGTATATGGAACAAAAGCACCTGAATCACTAAGGCGTGCGGGGAAATCGCAACGATCTTTTTATGCTGGCCATACAGCTTCAACAGCGGCTGCAACTTTTTTCGCTGCTCAAACATTTGCGGATTTTAACCCTGATTCAAAATTGAAACCTTTTATTTGGGTGGTGGCAGCTGCGGTTCCTGCAACGGTTGGTTATTTGAGATATAAAGCCGGTTATCATTTTTTAAGCGACAATATTTTGGGTTATGTTATTGGTGCAGGCACCGGTATTTTAATTCCGAAATGGCATCGCTCCGGGAAAATGCAAAACCTCACTTTGTCGCCATTTTACGAAAACAATTTGAAGGGTATTACTTTTAATTATAAGTTCTAGACCATACCACAAGTCCTTCAGAATACTTAGTTTTTTTTATTATTAGTCATCGTCATGTAATCAGTGGTTAAGTTAGCTAATGCTTTTACGCCAAGCATGAAACCACTTTCATCTATGTAAAAATCAGGTGTGTGATGCGAGGCAGAGGTTTTTACATCTTTACCTTTTGGTAAGCCCCCTAAGAATATAAAAAGCCCGGGTGCCTTTTGCTGGTAGAAGGAAAAATCTTCAGCGCCGGTTTCAGCAGGAGCCAGTACCAGGTTGTTTTCGCCTGTAGTGGTTTTTAATGAGGTCAACATTTTTTCTGTAAGCGCCACATCATTAAATGTTACAGGATAATGTGAACTATAAGGTATCAATATTTCAGCGGTAGCGCCTGCAGCCTCGGCAGTCTTCGTAACAATTGTTTTAACACGGTCAATGATCATGGTTTCATCTTCAATGCTAAGTGCTCTTAATGTGCCAAGCATTTCAACCTGTTCAGGAATAATGTTTGAGCGGTTGCCGCCATGTATTGCACCGATAGTAACGATGCCTGCATTTTTTGTGATATCGAGATTGCGGCTTACAACTGTCTGAAGATTATTTATGATCTGCGCTGAAACGACAATTGGATCTATAGACTGCCACGGGCTCGCACCATGCGACGATCTCCCTTTAACAATGATCTTCATATCATTTACTGCGGCCATTGTACCACCAGGCCTGTAAGTGATTTTACCAACTTCAGTTTGTGCATCTATATGTAAACCAAATACTGCATCAACTTTAGGATTTTCCATTACACCTTCTTTTACCATCAGCTCAGCTCCGCCTTCCTCGCCTTTTTGAACGCCCTCTTCTGCAGGCTGAAAAATAAATTTTACTGTGCCGGGTAAATCGTTCTTCATTGAAGCAAGCACCTGTGCAACACCCATAAGTATAGCCGTATGCGAATCATGACCGCAGGCATGCATTACGCCAACTTCCTGCCCGTTGTATTGCGTTTTTACTTTTGATGCAAAGGGCACAGCCGTTCGTTCTATAACCGGTAAACCATCCATGTCTGCACGTAAGGCCACCACCGGCCCGGGTTTACCGCCTTTTAAAATAGCAACTACGCCGGTATGTGCCACACCTGTTTTTACGTCAAACCCTAATGATTGTAAGTGCTTTGCCACCAGCGCTGCAGTTCTTACTTCGTTGTTGCCAAGTTCAGGGTGCTCATGGATATCTCTTCTCCAGGCAATAACCTGGGTTTCAACTTTAGCAGCAGCCTCGCTTATTTTAGTTCTTAGAGAATTTTTTTGAGAGAACGCAGGCGCAAGCCCAATGCAAAGGCAAAAGCAAATAATATATTTCATTGACAGGTTTTAATACCAAGATAATGGTATTTTAAACGACAAAACATGTCCTATTTTTAGAAAAAAACTGAAAGGATTGAATTACGGGACAGGAATTTCGATCTGCACGGTACAACCGTTACCAGCAGAAGTAACAATAGACAGCTTTCCGTTTAACAGATCAGTCCGTTGTTTTATATCCAAAAAGCCAGTGCCCATTGTCTCAGATGAAGGATCAAAGCCTGCGCCATTATCCCTAATTATTACGACCAATGATTCATTGTTTTGATCCACATCAATCATAGCCTTTTTCGCCAGGGAATGTTTGTCAATGTTATAAAGCTGGTGTTGAATGATACGATAGATCTGGTTATATAACTGTTCATTCTTTAAAATCTTTTCTGCCTGCTCACTGACATTTACAGCGATGTCAATTTCACCGGTTGTTGATGTTATGTTAGCAATATCGTGTATGGATTGTTCGAAAGACTTAATGTTGTTTAACGGTGGCAACATCGACTTTGCAATCTTACGTACGTCTTCAATACATTCAACAAGATTTTTAATACTCTCATTCAGGAATAAATCATCCTGCAACTTGTTGTTATTAATATAACTTTTCAGCAGCAACTTGATAGTGGCCATTGTAGGCGTAATATTTTCGTGCAACTGGTTGCCTACACGTTCACGTTCCTTATCTTGTCCATCAATAGTTGCCTGAAGAATAGCTCTTTGCCTTAACTGTTTTTCCTGGTCAAGTCGCAACTGGGTACGCTGTCTTTCAATGCTATAGTTAATGCTTTTTAACAGGGTGCTTAAGTTATAATCACCTTTAACCAGATAGTCCTGGGCACCACCTTTAATAGCTTCAAGCGCCAGATCTTTGTCATCGTTGCCTGATAATATGATAATAGGTTCAGTTTGAAATATTTCCCGAACTTTTTCGAAAGTGTTCAAGCCGTTGCTATCTGGCAGGTTAAGATCTAAAAAGATAAGGTCAGGCAATTCTTCTGAAGTGGTCAAATTATTAAGTGAATCCTTTAATGTTCCACAATTTTCTATCTCGGCAACATCAATAAGCAGGCTATGAAGTTGTTCCTCCAGCACCATAAAATTTTCTAAATTATCTTCTACAATAAGTATTTTTCTCAAAGACTGCATATTAGAAGATTGCTACTACGGATTACGATTAAGATTAGGAAGTTTTAAAAATACAGCCAAAAACTTTACATGGTGTACATCAGTTGCAAAACATAAGTTAAACAACTTTTACAATTTTTATGGTAGAATTATGCTGACGGCCGGCCTTTATTCTTGCAGTAAATATATAATCTAAAAAATAAATTTGATTTTGTTGAAGTTAACTCAAACAAAGGCAGGCTATTTGCATCAATCTTCTAAAATGCTTTATGAAAAAGATGTTACACTTCGCGATACTATTTAATTGCGTTTCGCTTTTTGGTTTTGCGCAATCAGGTAAAGTTAATGGGCAAGATAAGGATAAGTCTACCCATACCAATAGTAAAGAAACGACAGCTTATAATTCCCGGATTTATAATGCCTGCACAAAAGAATGGATAACGCTCAAAGGCACGGTTACCTATTCCATTAAAGAAATGCGAAGCGACGATCGTTATTTTATTATGTATGATATTGATTTAAGCAAGATTACCGGCGTAGGAGAGACAACCGGAACTGAATATAAAGGTGGCGGTCATATAAAAGATAAAGTTATTGCCAATAATAAAAATAATCATGTGACAGGCAATGATAAATACAAAGTGAAATATCGCTCGGCAAATTCATCAATAACTATAGAGGAACATGCACATTATGTAATGGCTAATGGCGAAACCAAAGTGTCATTTAATGATGCTGTAGATTCGTGTGAATAGATAGGATACAATTATCCAAATAAGTCGCTACTTAAATATCTGTCCCCACGATCGCACACAATAAATACAATTACACCAGAAGTTAATTCTTCAGATATACGCAAGGCTGCAAGAGCTGCCCCACCACTACTCATGCCGGCGAAAATACCTTCTTCATTAGATAATCTTCTTGTCATTTGTTTGGCGTCTTCCTCCGATACTTCCATTATTTTATCAACTCTTGACGCATCGAAAATTTTAGGCAGGTAGGCTTTTTCCCATTTGCGAATACCTGGTATAGAAGAGTTGTCTGTAGGTTGGCAGCCAACTATTTGTATGTTTGGATTTCTTTCTTTTAAAAACATTGATGTTCCCATGATAGTACCGGTTGTGCCCATGGCGCTTACAAAATGAGTTACTGTTCCATCAGTGTCCTTCCAGATCTCCGGACCTGTAGTTTTATAATGCGATAAATAATTATCATTATTACCAAATTGATTCAATAAAAAATATTCGCCGGTTGCAGCTTTCTCTTCCGCATAATCACGGCACACTTCCATATTCTCCAGCAAGATCACTTTAGCACCAAAGGCTTGCATTGTCAGCACACGTTCCCTTGTAGATGAAGAAGGCATGATGAGTTCTATAGGCACTTTATAAAGATTAGCGATAAGCGCCATAGCAATACCTGTGTTGCCACTTGTTGCTTCGATAAGTTTTGTGTTGCTATTGATCTCGCCACGCTCAAGTGCACTCCTGATCATATTGAGTGCCGCCCTGTCTTTCACGCTTCCGCCGGGATTATTGCCTTCAAGCTTCCCATAAATTTTTACAGCCGGATTTTTATTGAGTCGCAATATTTCTACTAAAGGTGTGTTGCCTACAAGGTCTAGTATACCTGCCATAATTATTCAATGATTAATTTGCCTTCAACAACTGTTATTTCCGGGTTATGAAAAACGAGAGAACCGGGCGGAACGCTGGCCGTTAGCCAAACATTTCCACCAATAGTACTATGATGACCAACAATTGTTTTGCCACCTAAAATAGTAGCACCGGAATAAATTACTACGTGATCTTCAACTGTCGGGTGACGTTTTATATAAGCCATGCTTTTATCAACGCTCAATGCACCAAGCGTTACACCCTGGTAAATTTTTACATGCTTGCCGATTTGTGCTGTTTCGCCAATTACTATACCGGTGCCATGATCTATACAGCAGTATTCATCTATCTCCGCCGCAGGATGAATGTCAATTCCTGTTTTTGAGTGAGCAAACTCTGTAAGTATTCTTGGCAACAATGGTACATCCAGCGTATATAATGAATGTGCTATACGGTACAAACACAAGGCATAAAAACCGGGATAAGCCCTGATCACTTCAAACTCATTTCTCGCCGCAGGATCACCATTCAATATGGCGTAGATATCTGTGTTGAGGAGCCGATATATTTCCGGCAATTCTTTAAAAAATTGTTCCGCAACATCTGCATTATCAAAACTGCTGCAATCTTTTGTTGCGCATAAAATCTGTTCCAATTCTTTTTGTAGCCTATTAGACATGCCAACGAGATCATCAAGATTTGAATAAGAGACGGTAGACAACTGCGGATATAAAAGGGCTATCACGTTAGCAGCCCAATCGCTTAAAACATTATTAGCCGGTACACGATGTGCTAATTTTTGCCTATTTACTATTTGTTGAAATAATTGATTTGCACTATTCACTTGTACAGTATGAACCGCAAAATTAAAGTAATCGTAGTGGTAAAAGACAACCACAAACCTTTAACGTAAAACGTTTAAGGGATTTTTAATGATTAGGAGCAATAGTTTTATTAGTGTGAGGTAACTGCGCAAATTAAATCAGCAATTAAAGCCGTCCAGCCTGTTTGATGGCTTGCACCTAAACCTTTAAGGGTATCACCATGAAAATATTCGTGAAATACGATGAGATCTTTATTTTCAGGTCGCTGGTAAAAGGCATTGTATTCACCAAACACCGGCGTATTGTCGTTTTGCGCCTGGAAGATCGATAATAACCGTTCAGCCAGTTTTTTAGCAACCTCAGTTAAGGTTATATAGTTACCCGAGCCTGTAGGAAAAGCCACCTTCACACTATCGCCGTAAAAGTTGCCATATTTTTCAAGCGCTTTTATAAACAGATAATTTATCGGCATCCAAACCGGGCCACGCCAGTTAGAATTGCCACCAAACAGGTCAGACGTTGAATCGCCAGGATCATACATTACCCGGTAATCCATGTCCAGTATTGCCATGGCATAAGGTTGCTCACCATAAACTTTTGACATGGCTCTGATGCCACCGGCAGATAGAAATTCATTCTCATCCAAAAGCCTTTCTAACAGCTTTACCAATCTTTTTTCATGCACGAGAGAAAGCAACATGGTATCATTATTACTTTGTCTTTCTTCCGGTAAATATTTATTATTTGTTTTACGATAGTTAGTGAACCAATTCAATCTTCGTTTAAAGTCATGTAGTTTTTCAATTTCTTCCGGCATAATAACTGAAACGGCAAACAATGGCGTTAAACCAACAAGGCTCCTCACTTTTAATGGAATCAGTTCCGA
>JBDSRT010000110.1:0-3821 GCA_039929165.1 Ginsengibacter sp. | reverse complement strand
ATCGAGTAATAATTCTTCCACCGCGAATTCCTTAATATCTAATTCTGCAATACCAATTACTCCGCAAGTCACACAATCAAACATCACTTCGACAGAGCCGCTTATTACCTCTACGACCAACTCTGCTTCTTCCGTAATTAATCCGGCTAATACTTCATTGAAAAGTTTAAGCTATTACGATTTTGATGATAATTTAGAAGCTAAAAGTGTTGAGCAGACATTAATTAGTGACGATAGTTACAATAGAAATATTCTTACACCAATTCCCGGAACAGCGGATGACAACAATCTATCAGATCTAGCTTCCCAACCAAATAAGCAGCCAAATGCTAAGCCTGCTCAATTTGTTAGTTCGCCTGAATATTTTGTAAATCACATTAATAATTTACCAGTCGCCTTATTGGATAACGATAAAGCATTAAGTCAGAATTCTGCTAATGTTAATGCGAGTTCGATATTTCTGGAACAGTTGACTGACGAGTCTAAAATATCTAAGAATATAAAACTTAAAAAGATTCGTAACTCGAAAGTTCGCTGGATGTATAGCATAGCACCAACTGTGAGTTATAGAAAGTATACAACCTACGAAGCTCTGGATGCTAACACAGTTTTATCAGGATTAACGAATGCTGTACCAACATATGATGTTAACCGTAAATCTTCCCATCATCCATCTTCAGGGCTTGAAGCTGGTATTACTCTGAAATATCCATTGAACAAATATTTCAGGTTTACATCAGGTTTCCAGGTTAATTATTCTTCTTACATTATTGAAGCCAATACTATTCACTCAACTACCGCTACTTTGCTGTTACAAAATGAACGTACAGGTATGCCTTATGCGTTTTCAAATATTTCTTATTATGGAAATGGTGTTGGCGTAGCACCGATTAATTTAAGAAATTATTCCGTAAGTATGTCGTTACCAGTTGGTCTTGAATATTTATTAGGCGGAAATGATCGGGTTAAATTTTATGCAGCTGCCACAGCTCAACCGGTGTTAGCTTTAACAAGCAGGACTTATGTTTTATCCACCGATAACAAAAACTATCTTCGCAATGCCCGTATGGCCAGGCATATAAATATGGCTACCAATTTTGGAGCGTTCATGTCAGTTAATTCAAAAAAAATAAACTGGCAGTTAGGTCCACAGGTTAATTATCAAGTGCTTTCTTCGTTTACTGACGTTTATCCGGTAAAGGAACATTATGTTAATTACGGTATTAAGCTGGCTTTTGGAAGAAAATGATCCATTCTGATTTATAACTTATCACAACAATTATAAACAGGTATCGGTGTAATTTTGCGTATGCAAAAAACGATTTTCCTGTTGCTGGCACTATCGGTAATCTTCTCCTGTAGCGATAAAGAAAGTGCTAGTAAAAGCGTTTTTGTAGACACTTCAAGGTCTTTCTTCCCAGTGACAGAATATATTCTTGGCCAGATTCATGAATTGTATAGTACACCGGTGACACCTTTAAAAATTACAACTTACAAAGGTAACACTGATTCTATTTGGATGAAGCCTGAGCAAACGAAAACATTTGTTCAAAACTTTATAACTCCGGTAATTGATTCTGCTAAACTACATAATATGTTCAAGGAGAAATCTTTTCTTGATCAAAGCATTAACGCCTTTACATTGACTTATGATCCCATTAAAAAGCTTGCTGACACATTTGCTTTGCGAGGATGGAATATTTATATAGATGCAGATGCCAATAAGGTTAAACGTATTTATATAGAAAAAAACTTTACGCAGGAAGACGCTTCATATTCACAAAAGCTTACATGGCGATCTGATCATTATTGTAAGATTATAACGGTTAACAAAAACGACACGTCATCACAAGACATAAAGGAAGAGCAATTAATCTGGAATTTTGACGAATAGTGTAATATGATTGTATGACATCTGAGGTATTTCAAAAAACACAACATACTTTACCCGATCAACCGGGTATATATAAATATTTTGACTCAGCCAATAATATGCTTTATGTTGGGAAGGCCAAGCATATACGCAAAAGGGTTAGCTCTTATTTTACTAAAACTTTTACTGGCTATAAAACACACGAACTTGTAAAGCGCATTGATCGCATAGAGTTTACGATCGTTAATTCTGAACAGGATGCATTTTTATTAGAGAATGCCCTTATCAAACAGTTCCAGCCTAAGTTCAACATTAATTTAAAAGATGATAAATCTTATCCGTTTCTAGTCATAAAAAATGAACCTTTTCCCAGAGTATATCTGACGCGTTCAAAAGTTAGTGACGGTTCACAATATCTTGGGCCTTTTACTTCAGTTGGCAGAGTCCGCGAACTGCTGGAGTTCGTTAAGCAAACAATTCAACTTAGAACCTGTAAACTTAATCTCACAGAACAAAATATTAAAAAAGAAAAATTTAAGGTTTGTCTTGAATATCATCTCGGCAATTGTAAGGGTCCTTGCGAAGCTTTACAAACCTTAGAAGATTATAATGATGGTCTGGTTCAACTCAAAAATTTAATGAAAGGCAATTTGTCTTCTGTAATAAATCATTTCAAAAAAGAAATGCAAACGTATGCTGATCGCATGGATTTTGAAAAAGCTGAAGTCTTGAGAAAAAAATTGCTGCACCTACAAAATTATAAAGCTAAATCACAAGTCGTTAATGAGCAGTTAGAAAATCTGGATGTCTTTTCTATACTTAAGGATGGCAACATCGCCTATGTTAATTATCTGATAGTGAATAGCGGTACAATTGTACAAACTAAAACTATCGTACTTGAGCCGAAGCTTGATGAAACAGAAATCGAAGTTCTCGAATTTGCTATCGGTCAATTAAGATCTACATTCAACAGTGATTCAACAGAAATAATCGCACCATTCAATATCGATTATCCAGAGCCCGGCATTACTATAACAATTCCGAGAGGTGGAGATAAAAAGAAATTGCTTGAGCTGTCTGAAAAGAATGTCAACTATTTTAAAGAGGAGCTTAGGAGAAAAAAGACCTTACAACTTGAAGAAAAGTCCGCATCTGAAGTTAATAATGTTTTAATCGAATTGCAGGATAATCTTCATTTACCTGGAGTGCCACGACACATTGAATGCTTTGACAATTCAAACTTCCAGGGAAGTTATCCTGTGTCTGCAATGGTTTGTTTTAAGAATGGCTTACCCGATAAATCAAACTACAGGCGTTTTAATGTTAAAACGGTTGAAGGCATTAATGACTTTGCGACAATGAAAGAAGTTGTGCTTAGAAGGTATAAAAGAGTTGTAGCTGAAGACCTGCCTTTACCGGAATTAATAATCATTGACGGTGGTAAAGGCCAATTGCATGCTGCTATGGAAAGCATACACGAGCTTGGGCTCACCGGCAAAACAACTATTGTTGGTCTTGCTAAAAATGAAGAGGAATTATTCTTCTCAGGTGATCAGCAATCTATAAAACTGCCATGGGACAGTAATAGTTTAAAGTTAATCAGGCGAATAAGAGATGAAGTACATCGCTTTGGCATTACGTTTCATCGCAACCAAAGAAGTAAGGGCACCTTTGTAAATGAGCTTGAAAAAATTAAAGGAATTGGAAAATCTACAGCTGATCTCTTACTCAAAAAGTATAAATCCGTAAAGAATATTAAAGCTTTATCTACAGATGAATTGACTAAAACTATCGGTGCTTCAAAAGCTTTCCTCTTAACATCACACTTTCAGGCAGCAGCAACATCTGGCGAAATTATACAGAGTTCAATAAAAAAAAAGACCCTGACTCATAAGTAGAATGAACGCTCTGAAAATCGCATAAACGAAAACTGATTCCATCAGGTATT
>JBDSRT010000109.1:0-7364 GCA_039929165.1 Ginsengibacter sp. | reverse complement strand
AGCTTTATCCTCCAGCCAATGCCCTAAGAAAACAAGCGTGATTATGGTGGCGCAAGACTCAAAGTATAAATAATTTTCGCCAAGATTTAAAATTGTTCCTGAAAGGCTATAAACAAAGGCTGCAGCTGCGCCTAACGTAATTAAAACGTTCATATTCGGTACGCTGCCGCTAATACTTTTAACAGCGCTCACACCAAAATAGCTCATACCTAAAATAAAAACGGGAAGGCAAATTACCAGTTGAATCCAGCCATTCATCAGCCAGTTTAAATGAACCGGTAACATGTGCATCATTAAAATCAAAGTGAATGGCAGGCAAAACAAAAATTTTTGTAGATGTGTGTCAAGAAACCTCTTTTTTACTTCAGTTGAGTTATCCAAAATCTGGTACCCCAACTTCTCTATTCCTTTTTTTAAAGTGTTATCATCAGTTTTCCCGGCTGCATCGAAGGATACACTACCCTCAATAGCGTTCACAGCAACGTTTTGCAAACCCTGTTTATTGAGGTATTTAGAAATACTTAGTGCACAATTGGTGCAGGTCATGCCACCAACTTTCCAGTTAATTTGTACGCTCTCACTATCCATACTGCAAATTTACATCATAGTTTATTTGGTTACGTTCTAAGTAAATTTGCAAAGCGTTAAACTATCGGCATGGTTAAAGATTTTTCTCTAATAGATATTGAAGACGTGGCTAAGCATTTTCTTTCGGAGATTTCAGGCCACAAAGTGATAGCTGTATATGGTGATATGGGTGCCGGAAAAACCACCTTTGTTCATGCGGTCTGCAGGTTATTAGGTGTAAAGGAAAACATGTCAAGCCCAACATTTCCCATAATAAATGAATATCAAACCAGCAATGGGAAGCAAATACATCACGTAGATGTATACAGACTCAACTCTATCACGGAAGCTATTGAGGCGGGTGTTGAAGAAAGTATTTATACTAGCAACTTGTGCTTTATAGAATGGCCTCAAATAATTGAGCCACTTTTGCCCGACGAAATCCTCGAATTATCTCTTAAAAAATTAGATGATACCACACGGCAAATAAGTACTAAAGTTGCGAACTATCATATCAGATTAAAATCTTAATTTTCATCACCCGCCCTTTTGGCACAAATGATTTAATATAAAAATATGGCTTCATCAAAACCCTTTGTGTCACCGTCATTTTCGTATGAAACTCTTGAAGAAACACTTGATATTAAACCAAAAGAAGCCCAACTGTTCATAGGCATTCCAAAGGAAAATTCTTTACAGGAAAAAAGAGTTGCACTAACCCCGGAAGGTGTGGCGGTGCTGGTTACTAATGGCCACCGTGTGGTTATTGAATCGAAGGCCGGGCTCGGTGCGAGCTATACAGATAGAGATTACAGCGAGGCAGGCGCTAAGGTTGTACCTTCAAAAAAGGAGGTTTTTGAAAGTGATATTTTGGTAAAAAGTGCACCGGTTTGTGAAGATGAAATTGAACTGCTTAAGCCTAATCAATTCATTATTTCTCCGATCCACTTGTCATTGATGAAGCAGGAAATATTGGAGAAGATGATGGAGCAAAGAATCACTGCCTTAAGCTTCGAAAATTTAAAAGATGGCAGTGGTCATAACCCGATTGTACGCAGCATGAGTGAAATTGCCGGCAGTGCTGTAATGCTTATTGCAGGTCAATATTTAAGTAACGCTAATAACGGTAAAGGTGTTTTGGTAGGAGGAATTTCTGGTATACCACCAACAAAAGTTATCATCATAGGTGCTGGTATTGTAGGAGAGTATGCTGCAAGAACGGCGCTTGCTATGGGCGCAAGCGTAAAGATTTTTGACAATAGTATTTATCGCCTTAAAAGATTGCAGAATAACATTGGCGTTCGATTATATACTTCTGTTATTGAGCCGAATATACTTTCCAAACAATTAAAAACATGTGATGTTGCGGTTGGTGCATTGTCCTCAAGCGGGGGGCGCACACCAATTGTTGTTACCGAACAGATGGTTAGCCGCATGCGGCCGGGAAGTGTGATTGTAGATGTGAGCATAGATCATGGCGGTTGCTTCGAAACGTCAGATGTTACTAATCATAAATCACCTGTTTTTGAAAAGTATGACGTGATACATTATTGCGTACCTAATATACCCAGCGGGTTTGCCCGTACAGCCAGTCAATCTATAAGCAATGTATTAATGCCTTTGTTATTAGAGATGGCTGATGATGGCGGCTTTGAAAATATGGTTTGGCATAAACTAAATATCCGCAGCGGCATTTATCTATTCAAAGGCGCCCTAACAAACTTTCACCTAAGCCAAAGGTTTGATCTGAAATTTACTGATCTGAATTTATTAATTGCCAGCAGAAGATAGTGTAGATTTTAAAGCAGTCATATTAATGATGTGCTCACAAAAATCATACTCTTCAGAAGTGTTGCTGCTAATAATTAATAACCTTTCGTTGCTATAACTTTTTATGAGTTGTTTGTAAAGATGAATGCCTTCGCTATCCAGGTTTGTTGTTGGCTCATCTAACAAAACCACTTGAACATTGCTCAGTAAAGCAATGGCAAGCTTTACTCTTTGCTTCATACCGCTGCTGAAATTTCTTATTTGTTTATTGGTAGCGTTTTCAAGATTTACTGTTTTGCAGATATCGGTCAAAGTAAAACCTGGCAGCCAACTCTTGAAACGCTCATGAAATTCAAAAAATTCTCTAAGTGTCATTTCTTCTATCACTTCAAGATAAGGTGCCGCCAGGCTAATGTGTTTGTAAACATGTTCTGGTGTGACATTATCATAATTAATATGACCTTCGTTATGAGTTGTAGCGCCGGCAATAATCTTAAGCAGTGTTGATTTTCCGGAGCCATTTGGGCCGGTGATCGCATAAGACGAGCCCTTGATAAATTGATAAGAAAAATGGCGGAAGATCCAATCCCGGTTGTAACGCTTGCCAACATTCTGCAAGCTAATTTTCATCAACCATTACTTTTGAATCCAGCTTTACAATGCCTTTCTGGCTACCGCGAATAAAGCTTAAAATATTATCTCTTTCCAGGCTTTGCGGTAACTCGTTTTCAATGTGACCAAGCGCCTGTGAGGTATTCATATTTTTTGTATAAAGCAGCCTGTAGATGTCTAATATTTCATTTACTTTTTCCAAAGAAAAACCACGACGTTGTAAGCCTACAGAATTTACACCTACATAGCTTAATGGATTTCTGCCGGCTTTTATAAACGGCGGAACATCTTTTCTAATTTCAGTATGTCCTGCTATATAAGTATGTGGCCCGACTCTGGCAAACTGAATAGCTGCCGACAGTCCACCAAGAATAGCATGGTCGCCAATTTCAACATGCCCGGCAAGTTGTACGCCGTTAGCCAAGATCACATTGTCACCAATAAAACAATCATGCGCCACATGCGTATAAGCCATCAATAAACAGTTCGAACCAATCCTTGTCATCCACTTATCTTTCGTGCCTCGGTTGATAGTTACACTTTCACGTATAGTTGTGCTGTCACCAATTTGAACGGTAGTTTCCTCACCGACAAATTTTAAGTCTTGAGGAATAGCACCTACTACTGCACCTGGAAATATTTTACAGTCTTTGCCAACATGAGAGCCAGACATAATGATAGAATGTGACATTATGTGAGAGCCATCACCCACCGATGTATTAGCCTCAATAACTGAAAATGGATCCACCCTTACGTTATTACCGATCTTAGCTGCAGGATCTATGTAGGCAAGATTACTAATCATATTGAGGGTTTGGGTCGTTTTACTATTTGTGCTACCAGCACCGCTTCAGTTACAAGTTTGTCTCCAACATATATAGTCCCTTTCATTTCGCAAATACCTCTTCTTATAGGATGCAGCAGTTCCATTTTTAAAATCAAAGTGTCGCCCGGAACAACTTTTTGTTTGAACTTACAACTTTCGATCTTTAAGAAATAAGTATCATATTTATCTTCTGAGTTTCTTGGAATAGCAATAAATCCACCTGCCTGCGCCAAAGCTTCAGCCAATAAAACTCCCGGCATCACGCTGTTTCCGGGAAAATGTCCTTGAAAAAACGGTTCATTATAAGTCACGTTTTTTATAGCCACAACATGCGTATCAGTAAGTTCAATTATTTTATCAACCAATAAAAACGGGTAACGGTGGGGTAGCGTTTTTTCAATTTCATGAATATCCAAAAGCGGCGGCAGGCTTGGATCATACTTAGGAATATCCTGCTTGAATTTATTCTTTTTAATATGTTCCTTTATCTTTTTTGCAAACTTAACATTAGCGGCATGCCCAGGTCTGTTGGCAATGATGTGGGCTTTAAAAGGGAAACCAACCAAGGCAAGATCTCCAACAACATCTAATAATTTATGACGTGCGGGTTCGTTTGGATAGCGCAGTTCAAGATTATTAAGAATGCCTTCCTCACTGATCTTTACTTCTTTTTTATTCAAAGTTTTTGCAATGCGTTCTACCTGCTCAGGCGTAACAGGCTTATCAACAACCACAATAGCATTATTTATATCACCGCCTTTTATGAGATTGTTGGCTATAAGAAATTCCAGCTCGTGAAAAAAACAGAAGGTGCGGCTGCCGGCTATTTCAGTATTAAAATCTTTAATATTTTTTAATGCGGCATGTTGTGTACCAAGAACCGGCGAATTAAAATCGATAAGTGTATTAATGCGGTAATTATTATAAGGCAGCGCAACCATTTCCACTTTATTTACTTCGTCAGTAAAAGTGATGTTATGATCTATACTATAATAGATTTTTTTTGCATTCTGCTGTTCAGTACCTGTTTGCATTAACGACTGTACAAAAATGTTTGCACTACCATCTAGAATAGGGACTTCTTCACCATCAATTTCTATCAGGACGTTGTCTATCTCCATACCAACGAGAGCAGCCATCAAGTGTTCAATGGTGCTTACTCTTGCGCCGTTATTTTCAATGGTAGTGCTGCGATTCGTTTCCACAACAAAATCCACATCAGCTTTTACTGTTGGCTTTCCTTCAAGATCAATTCTTTGAAAAGTAATACCACTGTTTGCGTCTGCCGGTTTAATAACCATTGTTACGGCCCTACCGGTGTGAATGCCTGAACCTGAAATGGTTAGTGGTTGCTTTATTGTATGTTGAAATAACTCATGGTTAGAGTTTACATGCTCCATAGCCACGAAAATATGAAAACTATCGGATGTATCAGGTGAGCCGTAAAAGGTATTGGGTGCAGGGTAAGGCAGCAGCTTTCAGGTATCGGGTTTCAGGTTGCCCATATTTGAAAGCAAATCAAATATTGAATCTTAGAAATTAAATACTGGGTATTTCAGGCATTCAATAATTATTCATTATTCATTAATTATTGTTCATTCACGGGTCAGGAATTTACTTTTTCAGCCAGCAACTGCTTAACAAGGTTCTCAAGTACTTTGACCCGTTTTTCAAGATCAGGTAAATTTCTACTTAAAGCCTGGCTTCTTAAAGCACTGGGATAATCATATGCTGGTGAACCTGTAACGGCTGTATTTTCTTTTTTTATGGATTTACTTACGCCGCTTTGCGCATTTATTTTAGAGCCGTCTGCTATAAGAAGATGCCCGACGATACCGGCCTGCCCGCCGATCATGACGTTGTCGCCGATTTTTGTACTGCCGCTTACACCAGCCTGCGCAGCCATCACTGTATCTTTTCCAACTTCAACATTATGCGCAATCTGTATAAGGTTATCAAGCTTAGCTCCCTTTTTTACAAGAGTTGAACCGATAGTAGCTCTGTCAATTGTAGCATTAGCGCCAATTTCAACATTATCTTCAATTACAACATTACCAATTTGCGGAACCTTTTTAAAGGTACCATCTTTCTGAGGTGCAAAGCCAAAACCATCACTGCCGATAACAGAGCCGGCATGTATAGTAACGTTATTTCCAATTACGCAATGATGGTAAATTTTAACGCCGGGATAAAGTATAGTGTTCTTTCCTATCTTAACATGATCACCAATATAAACCTGGGGGAATAACTTGACGTTATCTTCTATAACAGCATCTTCGCCTATGTGGGTGAACACACCAACGAACACATTTTGCCCAAGCGTAACACTGGCATGAATATAAGACGGCTCATTTATACCGCTCATTTTAGCCGTCATCATTTGCTGGTAAGCATCAAGAATGGTTGCAAAAGCGGAGTAGGCATCAGGCACTCTTATCAGTGTAGCCTGCACATTATTTTTAATCTCCTGGCTGTTGTTGATGATTATGATTGAAGCCTGGGTACTATATAAAAAATCTTCATATTTAGGATTGGCGAGGAAAGCTAATTGATTGACCTGTGCTTCTTCAATTTTCCCAAAAGATGATACCCATGCTTTATCATTACCTTCTATAGATCCGTTAATAAGTTGTGCTATTTGTGATGCGCTGAATTGCATTGAGCTTGCAGAGTTGATTACGATCTTCTTATTGATTATCGATTATAACAAATGTAAAATTTTTTAACTGTGCCTGACAAAGTTTGATTTATAAGTGCATTGTCAACGTCAGACACATTTTTAACGGTACCGTCTTTAAACAGAATATGGATTCTCTCATCAACTGAATTATAAGTTCTGTTTTCTACGTAGCCGGTTAAAACAACATAATGTACTTCTTCTTTATTGATATTCAATTCCCTGCAGGCATCGTTAATTTTCTTTTCTATCAGCTCATCAGGAATAGGCCGCTCAAAAAATTTTACTTTTAATAATTTTCGATCTGTAATACCTGTGCTAAGAAACGACAGAACTTTATCAGGATGCGTTGTCCAGTTTTTAATGGCAGAAAAAACGTCAACATCATCCAGCTGGCAAAACTCTTTTAAAAACATTTTAACACCGGCTGCTTTATACTTGCGTGTTAAAAAAATATTTAAGATAGGAGAAACAGATAGTGCATTTATCTCCTTTGCTCTTTTAATAATCTTAATAAGCATTTGCTCAGCACAGAGTACGGTCTTGTGCAAATAAACCTGCCAATACATTAACCTCCTGCTCACTAAAAATTTCTCGATTGAATAAATGCCTTTTTCTTCAATCATCAGGTTGCCATTATGTACAGTGATCATTTTTAATATGCGGTCATAAGCAATCACGCCTTCTGTTACGCCTGTAAAAAAACTATCACGATTCAAATAATCCATACGGTCTACATCAAGCTGACCACTTATGAGCTGATGTAAAAATTTTTTTTGATATATGTTTTTGAAAATGTCAATCGCCATGCTTAGCTGTCCTTCAAACGTGACATTCAATTCCTGCATAATAAGAAGAGAAATATTTTCATGCGAATGATCATCAACCAAGGTATGTTCAAGCGCATGAGAA
>JBDSRT010000108.1:0-2636 GCA_039929165.1 Ginsengibacter sp. | reverse complement strand
AAATACTATAATTGATCACTACATCTTTGGCTTCTTCTACCCCAATACGTTTTGACGCCAGCTCTTTAATGGCCTCGTCAGAATTCTCACAACTTATCATAAAAAAACAGCTTGCAAAACAAGCTGTTAATATTATAATATAACGGAAAGCATTTTTCATTTATGCGATCATAAAGCTATTGGTATTTAACCCGTCTGAACCAAACATCACCTAAAGCGAAGCCAATGCTTATGCGAAGAATGTTTTCTTTAACGTTGTTGGAATTGTTACCTCTTGTACCATATTCAACACCTAAATTCATTACGGAATATTGAGTTTCGTAAAAACTTCTTTTAATTTTTAGTGGCACACCCAGACCTGCGCTTAAGGTATACTGAGGTAATTTTTTATCAATACTTATATAATCAGGGCCGAAGGCAAAGCCTGCACGATACCGAACAAAATTCCAGAACTTCGTAGAAGAACTTAATGCCGGAAAATATTGAAACCCTGTTTTAACCGTCCAGTTGTTTTGAACAAAATCTCTGTTGCCGTAAAATGAATAATTGTCCCAATTGGTCATTTCGAAATCTGCACCAAAAATCAAGTGAGACTTTTCAACGACAAAGCCAACACCTACTGTTGATGGGTATATGATCTTTCCTTTTTGATCTACTGCATCATATACGCTATCAAGCTTATCAGCACTGCCGGTCTCAGAATTGAATAAAAATGTTTCTCTTACTATATCCTGCTTAGCATTAATTTTCTGCTGAAGATTGCCATAAGCGCCCAATCTTAAAACACCATTTTGCTTATCATCTTTTTTTAGTGGGATGGCATATTGTAAACCGCCTCTAAAAAGAATACCGCCAAAATTAGTTTTAGTTGACGAGTTTGACTTTTGATATTGGATTGAATCATTAACGAATACCAGTTGAGTATTATAATCTTTGCTGCCAAACAAATAACCAAGATTAAGGCCGACACTAAGGTTTTTAATTTTTACACCTGTTCCAATCATCGCTTCGTTAGCCCCACCGTTACCTTCATAAATAGTAATTAAACTATCAATGCCATTAACTCTGCCATAGTTAGCAACTTTATAATTGATTCTGCTTATAGGTCTCAGGCCAATGTTCATACCCCACGATACTTTTCGCTTCATAGCTTTCTTGTTGCCATTTAGCAACGGAACACCAAGTTGCAGGTATGAGATAAAAGCATTGTTAGAAGTGAACTTCCCTGCAGGTGTTTGACTTGTTATCGTTCTCGAATCTACCTGTGCACCAATGTCGAGTGTAGTATACACCAGACCGCTATAGCTGGCAGGGTTGACAAAGTTGACAGTTGCAGGATCGGCATAGCCGGCTGATACGCCGCCCATGCCTTTATTCAACACGTTACCGGCGGGTACCAGGTTGCCTAAACCATATCTTGAATAAACCGAATTTTCTTGAGAAAATGTAAACAGCGGAGCTATAAAAAACGTCGCAATTAAAACGTTATGTTTTGGTATCATTATATTCACTTATCGCATATAACCCTTTAAACAGCAGGTCAGGGTCGGCAAATATCTTATTTTTAAGAAGCCCTGCAAAATCACTCGTATTACCACCGGTTAAAAGCACGTTAAAGTTGCCGTATAAAGCGGCATAATCTGCAATAAAGCCATCAATCTCATTTGCCATACCGCCAATTACACCGCTTAAAATGTTTGTTGCCGTGTCGTAGCCAATCAATGGATAATTGAATTCAGGTTTTACCAAAGGCAATTTAGCTGTGTAATGTTTTAATGATTGAAGACGCATATTTAAACCTGGCGATATTCCTCCTCCTAGAAATTCATTTCGCTTATTTATAAAATTATAAGTGATACATGTGCCGAGGGCTATTACAAGTGTATGAGCATTTGGATATAAATGAACAGCTGCAGAGACCAGAGCAATCCTGTCAGCACCTATCGTTTCAGGTTTGCCTACAGGAGAAGTAAAGGGCAATTTACTTTGATAAGATAGCTTGTGAAAGATCGAAGACGCTTGTAGAAGCGTTTCAATATTGTTGTCATGCTCAATTACTGAAGAAAGAATAGTATGTGAAGGCTTATGTGTTTTTATAAGATTTGAAATATCTCCATAAATATCATTAGACAATGTAACGGTTTGTGCTAAGGAGTCACTTTTAAATACACCACACTTCAGTCTTGTATTGCCAAAGTCTAAACACAATGTTGTCTTCAAAACCATTATTTAGTGCCGAATATAATTAAAGATCAAAGCTTTTAAGATTTTTGAAGTGACCATTTAGCTTTACTTTTTCTTTAAGCTGTTCCATCTCTGCCACAACCGGAATAACTTTAGTTAAATGACGCTTTAAATATTCTTCACGCTGCAGTTCGTTAAATAAGCCAAGCAATTCATATTCTTCTTTTAAAGAAAGCCCTGCATGATGCGCGACATCATAACTCCACATATCTTCTTCGGGTTTTGCAAAGCTTTTTGACACGTTTAAAAGGTTATGTAATTCCCTTACACCGTTTATAACTTTTTGCATAAGCGTCCGGCTGCCTTTATCGGTATTAGGCGGATAACTGACAATGGCACCACTGTATAATTTTTCGGGTAATTCTTTTATCTCCTCAAGTATTCTAAATACA
>JBDSRT010000107.1:0-6731 GCA_039929165.1 Ginsengibacter sp. | reverse complement strand
TTTCCGTCATGCCATGCGGACAACCAAAATTTAATTCTATCCCGTGTGCACCCGTATCCTCAACTTGCTTGATTAAGTCGTGCCAGCTTTGTTTATTGTTGTCTGCCATTAAAGACACAACCATAGCACGATCTGGGAATTCGTTAAGAACCTCTTTGATCTCTTTCAGATTTACATCCAGTGGTCTATCAGATATCAATTCAATATTATTTAAACCCATTACACGCTTGCCGTTATAATCAACCGCGGAGTAACGGGATGATACATTCTTGATCTGCGAGCCAAGTGTTTTCCAAACCACGCCGCCCCAGCCGGCCTCTAAAGCTCTTAATACATTATAGGCTTTATCCGTAGGCGGTGCACTTGCCAGCCAATAAGGATTGGGAGATTTTATGCCGAGGAAACTGCATTCTAAAGAAGCCATTATTAATTATTTTGAATTATAAATTTTGAATTTTGAATTTTGAAAATCCATACACTTAAAGCAATAAGTCATCAAACTTTCCTGGCTTGTTTTTACAATCTTTGTTAAATGTTAACTAAGTGTTCAACTGAATTTAAATGAATCGAATAATTTAAATCCACTAATTTCCTTTTATCAAGAAGCCGCAACCAGTATCTTGTTTCTCTGGCTTCTTTTGATGCGATAGACATCTTGGCTTAAAGTCCTTTTTGGTTTGAGCTGCAATTCCTTCTTCAACATTAGCACCAATAGATGTTCCACTTCTTAATAATTGTTTAGAAGCACATATTCATTTTTTGAAAGCAACATTTTATATAGCTCAATAATTTCCAGAGAAAAATTGAAAGAAAGATCCAGTATTTTATTCTTGGTTCTCATTTAGTGTCGGTCATTCAAAATTCAGCATTCAAAATTTAAATAATTTAGAATCCCGGCCGCTCCATCCTTTCCTGCCTGCACGGCATCAACCACTTCTTTGCCACCAGTTACACAATCGCCGCCGGCAAAAACATTAGGCAAATTTGTCTTGCCATTATTTTCAATCTTGACTTTACCATTATGATTTTCAATTTCATAGTCATTGATTAATCCTTCAAAAGGTTTTTGACCTGTGGCTTTAATTATCATGTCAGCTTCAAGCGTTAAGGTTTCACCTGATGGGATTACAGAACGTTTTCCATTCATATCAACATCAGCAAATTTCATTTTGTTAAACACCATCGCTTTTACATTTCCATTTTCGCCGACAATTGATTTTGGTTGCGCCATCCATTCAACAACACAGCCGTCTGTATACGCAATGTCAAGCTCGGTTTGCGTACAACTCTTTTCTTCTTCGCTTCTCCGGTAAACAATCGTAACTTTTTTTGCACCGAGTCTTTTGGCCTGCGTAGCAGCATCAATGGCTGTCATGCCCATACCTATCACAATCACGTTATCACCTACCGCTACATCTTTATACTTAGTATCCCTGATTTTATAAATGAATGAGATAGCATCTTCAACACCCTGCAATTCCTCACCCGGAATATTAAGCCGGTTGGTTAACCCGACACCCGGGCTAAGATAAACTGCGTCATATTTTTTTTGGAGGTCATGAAGCGTTACATCTGTGCCAAAAGTTGTATCATATTCTATTTCGATTCCGCCAAGCGATAAAATAAAGCTTATTTCATCTTCACAAAACTCCGGTGTTACCTTATAAGCTGCAATACCGTAAGTCATCAAGCCACCACCCTTTTTATCTTTTTCAAAAATGGTAACATCAACGCCTTCTCTTGACAGTACATGCGCACATGATAAGCCGGATGGGCCTGCGCCTATGATTGCCACCTTTTTATATATCGAAGGCTTTCTTTCAAAGAGATTCCACTTTTCAGTAAGCGGCTTATCTGTAGCATAGCGTTGAAGTTTTGCTATTTCAATTGGCTTTTCATGCAAAAGATTGTATACGCATGAACCCTCGCATAACTTTTCAACAGGACAAACCCTTGCACAGCCTCCACCAAAAATATTTGCATTAAAAATTGTTGTTGCTGAACCTTTAATATTGTCAGTAGTGATTTGCTTGATAAACTTAGGAATGTTAATGCTGGTCGGGCATTGCTTAACACAAGGTGCATCGTAACAAAACAGGCACCTGTTAGCTTCCTGAACTGCAGCTTCCTTATTAGCATAGGGAGGGTGAATATCAGAAAAATTCTTCTCATACTTTTCACCAGTTAACCTATTGCTCTTTATCATAATCAACTCTTCAATTTTGAAATGGAAATGTCAGAGCTCTACCAACTTACCGTATGTTTCCGGGCGGCGATCTCTAAAAAATTGCCAGGTGCTTCTTACCTCTTCAATCATATCCAGATCAAATTCAGCGATCAATAATTCATCATTATCTTCTGAAGCTTGCGAAAAAATCTGGCCTCTTGGATCAACAAAATAAGATGAGCCATAAAATTTACCAAGATTCCAGGGTTTTTCAATACCCACCCGGTTTATACAACCCATAAAGTAACCATTGGCTGCCGCGTGCGCCGGTTGTTCAAGCTTCCACAAATATTGAGACAAGCCGGCAACAGTTGCTGATGGATTATAAACAATCTCCGCACCATTCAATCCAAGGCATCTTGCGCCATCAGGAAAATGCCTGTCATAACAAATGTATACGCCGATTTTTGCATAGCGTGTTTGAAAAACGGGATAGCCTAAATTACCCGGCTTAAAGAAAAATTTCTCCCAGAAACCTGAAGTATGTGGTATGTGATTTTTTCTATACTTACCCAATAAAGTGCCATCAGCATCAATCACTGCGGCAGTATTATATAACACGCCGGCCTGTTCTTTTTCATACACTGGTACGATCATTACCATGTTATATTTTTTGGCGTAAGCCTGCATCCGTTGAATAGTTGGGCCGGGAATGGTTTCCGCCGATGCATACCAATCAGCATTTTGTCCCGGGCAGAAATAAGGCGTATTGAATATCTCCTGCAGGCAAAGGATCTGAACGCCCTGTTCACCGGCCTGTTCAATCAATGGCAAATGTTTTTGAACCATGGCTTCTTTGATCTCCGCTATGGTGCCTTCACCTTCACTTTTAGATAAACTCATTTGTATGAGCCCTGACTTTATGCTTCTTGCCATTACATTTTACATTTAATGTATAAATGTAGAATTTTGATTTATGAATGAAGCGTTATAAATGAATTAGAATATAAGCTTAAAGCTGACAGAACTCCTAAAAGCCATGGCCTAACAATGTAAAGCTTGCCTTTAAGTTATAAAGGCATTGTGAGAACAACAACTATCTTATTAAATTATAGCAACAACTTATTAATGCATCGCTTCAGAAAGATCGACGGGCTGCGTCTTCTTACTTCTTACTAATAATATAAAGGGAATACAAATTAAAAATATAATACCAAGGTATAGGAAGACATCCATATAAGATAGTACGGATGCCTGTTTGGTAACATTGAAATCCAGGGCTTTATAAGCAGCCTTTAAAGCCACCTCAGCCGTCATTCCCTTGTTCATGAATGAGTGTTGTATAGCACTTACTCTTTGTTGTACAGCAGCGTCATTAACATCGAGATTCGATACCAAATTGCTACGATGTACCATGTTTTGTCGTGACAAGTAAGTGGTAATTGCTGCTACGCCGAATGATCCACCAAGTTGACGCATCATTCCTGTAAACGCTGCGCCCTGGCCTATCTCCTGCCCCTTTAATGTTGATAATGATAGTGCAGTGATCGGAATAAATAATAGTCCAAGCCCGACACCTCTTGCTATTAACATCCAGAAAAACGCATCTGCACCTGTGTCTGGTGTGAGAATTTTATAACCCCAAAAGCTATAGACAAAAAATACCAATAGTCCCAACGCAACAAGGTATTGTTGCTTGACGCCCTTTTGCAAAAGCTTACCAATAAGCGGCATCATAAAAGCTGTAGTGAGTGCAGCCGGTATCATTAGTGCACCTGATTGCTGTGCCGTCCAGCCCAATGTGCTTTGTGTATATAGAGGAATGATAAATGTAGACCCATACAAACCAAAACCGAGAACAAAAGACATCATTGTGCCAACACGAAGGTTACCGTTTTTTAAAACCCTGAGATCTACGATTGGATCTTTATAGGTAAGCTCACGCCATATAAAAAAAAATAAACCAAGCACAGCCGCAACAAGCAGCGCCACAATAATTTTGCTGTTAAGCCAGTCATCTTCATGCCCTCTTTCTAACACATACTGCAATGAGCCAACTGTAATTGCAAGCAGTGCTATGCCTAAAAAATCGATTTCATGACTTGCCTTTTTCTCTGCGTATTTAGGGCTACGTACAAATTGTAACGTCAGTAACGTAGCAGCGATACCAATGGGGATGTTAATGTAAAAGATGTAAGGCCAGCTAAAGTGATCTACGATATAACCTCCCAGGGGTGGCCCTAACGTTGGCCCGATGATAACGCCTAAACCATAAATGGCTTGTGCCATTCCACGCTTTTCAGGCGGGTAAGATTCTGTGATAATCGTTTGTGATGTTACCAATAAAGCACCACCACCAAGGCCTTGCAAAAAACGAAAAGCCACAAGCTCCCAGATATTATCCGCGTTACCGCAGAGAAAGGAACAAACCGTAAATATCACGATAGATGCAGCAAAATAATTTCTCCTGCCAAATTGTTGTGATAGCCAACTCGTCATCGGTACTATAATAACATTACCAATTGCATACGCTGTGATCACCCAACCAACCTCGGTGAGCGTAGCACCAAGATTGCCACGCATATCATTCAAAGCCACGTTTACAATCGTAGTATCCACAATTTCCAACAATGCACAAAGAATAGCCGTAACAGTTATTATCACCCTGCGGCCACCATATTCAACCAATGATTCCTGCTGTACCATTTTAAAATATTATGGTTATAATCTAATCAAGATGAACGTCTACAAAAACATTCATACCAGGTCGAAGCTTTTTGACTAATGTATCCTGTGCATTATTAAAATCTATTTTAACAGGCAAACGTTGTACAACTTTTACAAAGTTGCCACTTGCATTGTCTGGCGGTAATAGGGCAAACGTAGCACCTGTTGCAGGCGAGAATGAACTTAAGGTTGCATCAAAGTCATGACCTGGAAAAGCATCAGCATGAACCTTTACCTTTTGACCTTCATGCATTTTATTGTACTGTGTTTCTTTGAAATTAGCAACTACCCATTTGTCATTGCTAAGCACTACACTGAACAATTGCTGACCAGGTTGAAGATATTGTCCAGCCTGAACCGGCACCTTTGATACAAGGCCACTTTCCGGTGCAGTGATAACTGTATAAGAAAGATTAAGCTCTGCATTATTAATATCTACCTGGCGTTGTTTTATAACTGCTGAGGCTACTCCAATTTGTTGTGCTGTAGCACTGCTCTGTGATGATACTACACCAGTTTGTGTTGAAGCCTGGTTTTTTTGATCTACTAATATTTGCAATTGTTTTTCTGCAAACTGTTTTGCAGCAAGCGCCTGCTCATATTGTTGTTGAGTGATCGAATGATCTTTTATCAGGTTTTCGTAACGGGTAAAATCCTGGGAAGTACGCCAAACATTAATCTTAGCTGCCTCAATTTGCGAATTGGCTGTTGAGATGGCGGCTTTTGTACTGCTGATATTTTTACTTGCTGCAGTACTGTTAGCTCTGGCGGCATTTAAATTACTTTGTGCCGTACCCAGGGCCGCTTCTGTTTGTGCCAATGACATTTTTAGGTCGCTGTCATCAAGCACCAATAAGGTATCTCCCTTTTGCACAATCTGATAGTCCTTAACATATACTTTCGAAACATAGCCGGGAATTTTGGATATAACCGGACTAATGTTAGCCACTACCTGAGCATCATCTGTTTCTTCATGATGTTGACCGTGATAATATTTGCTTATACCAAACCAGCCTCCGCCTATTACCAAAAGTGTGAGAATTATTATAAAAAACTTACTCTTCTTTTTTGCCGGGGCAGCTGTTGTTGTTTGCTGTTCACTTGTTGTTGCCATAATATTTAATTGAGACTGTTGATCTACTTCGTTAGCAGACCTGCTGTCTGTAATAGTTTTTGATAGTTAAGAACAGCATCTGCTTTAGCGGCACTGGTGTTTAGTCTTGATTGAAGCAATGCTACGTCAGCTTCCAGGAGGTCAGTGAGGGTAACCAGGTTATTGTTATACTTATTATTGGTTATGCGAAAATTTTCGGCGGCCTGTGCTGCAGCTTTTTCATACACTTCTATTTTCTTTTCGCCAAGAAGACATTGCTGGTAGTCTCTATTTACCTCCAACCTGGTCGCGTCAGTCAACAAGCCTTCTCCTGCTTCCGTCTGCACTAACCTTGCCTTTGCCTGTTGCAGACTACTGTTTGTTTTCCATAAACTGGCCAGGTTGTATTGTACACCAACCCCAACATTTACTGCATTTGTAATGGTTACAAAGCCGGGTACGTAAGCCGCCACGTAGCCACCACTAACTGCAAGCGAAGGGTAAGCTTCCGCTTTCGCGGCCTTTATGCCGAACTGTGCAGCTCGTTGGCGAATAGTATTCGCCTGTATATCTTTTCGGTTTTGAAGCGCTAAATTTTCATACGCTGCAAAGTCTTTTAAATTCTGTGTATTGTCTAAAAAAGTACTGTCCAAAATAAGCTTTGTTGTTTCAGGCAAGCCAAGCTGCAGGTTCATATTTACATTAGCCAAGGCGTGATTATTTGCAGCATCTAATAAGGAGAGT
>JBDSRT010000106.1:0-3336 GCA_039929165.1 Ginsengibacter sp. | reverse complement strand
TAAAAAATATTTTACAAAAAGAATAGGCAATGTGCCTTTACGTAAAATGACAGTAAGAGAACATATCGCTTTTTGGGCGGCTAAAGTTGTTTATACATTCATGGTAGTGGTTTTGCCGATTTACCTTCTTGGTTTTGTGTCCTGGTTAGTTGGATTTCTGATCGTAAGCATGACCACTGGTTTTATTATTAGCATTGTCTTCCAGTTAGCTCATACCGTTGAACATACTGAGTTTCCTCTTCCTTCAGAAGTTACCGGTAAAATTGAGAACGAGTGGGCAATTCACCAGGTGAAAACGACAGCTAACTTTGCTACACATAATAGATTAATTAGCTGGTTAGTTGGTGGTTTGAATTTTCAGATTGAGCATCACCTCTTCCCTAAAATCTCACATGTGCATTATCCGGCTATAAGTAAGATCATAAGAAATACCTGTATCGAATATAATATCCCTTACCAGGTCTATCCTAAAATGCGTCATGCAATTGCATCGCATGTAAGCTATTTAAAGAAGCTGGGGCAAGGTTAATTTTTTAACAAGTCTTCGAGTTGATGGATAAAAGCTGTTTGGGCAGTATTTAATTTAGTCTTTGCTTCAACAAGATTAAACCACTCAGCTTTATCAACTTCAGGAAATGCAACCAATTTATTGCTTTTGGGCGGCCAATATATTGTAAAGGTGTTTGAAACAAAATTGGCTTCATCGAAGTTGCCTTTAACAGCCCAGGCGTAAATCACTTTGCCCGCCTTCTGTACAACAGGCGTTAATTCTATTAACTTTCCTTCTATTTCGGAGCCTAATTCTTCAAAAAATTCTCTTTTTGCGACCATAAGCAAATCTTCACTTTCCCCCGCCTCACCCTTTGGCAAACTCCAGGAGCCACTATCCTTATTTTTCCAGAATGGCCCACCAGGATGTACTAATAATACTTCTGGTTTTTCGTCGTTGCATCTAAATAATAAAATGCCGGCACTCATTTTCTTAGTCATATTAAGTAATTTTATAGTGCTGGGTTTTACGGAAGGAATTTAGTTAACAAAGATTAAAAATCAAAATTGTTTACATCCTTATTAATAATTTTACGTAAGTAACAATTTAAATCAAACTCCCGTCATTTATGCACAATCCCAAAAAATTACTTGTTGTTTTTTTGATAGCAGTTATTGGAAGTTTTACGGCCTGTAAAAAGAATCCTGCTACGGAAACAACAATACCGCCTGTTGACACAACGGCGGTTGTTTCTGCTTCAGATAAAGAAAAAGATTCGGTTGTAGCGTATTCAAGGGAAGCATACCTATGGTATACACAAATTCCATCTAGTTTCAATGGAAGAAGTTATGCTGATCCTGCTGCTATAATGGAAGCTCTTCGCCAGTATAGCCAGGAACCCGGGTTTTCTGCTCCTGTTGATAGATTCAGTTTCGCGTCCACTAAAGAAGATTGGGATAATGTGAGCTCAGGTATTGGAGGTGATTTCGGGCTTGGTGTATTTTATATGAACACGTCAGATCTCAGGGTTAAGTTTGTTGAGCCAGCATCACCGGCCGGCCAGGCTGGCGTACAGAGAGGTTGGAGGGTTACAAAGCTTAACGGCAGTGCAAATGTGAATTACTCCAATTTAGACTTTGTTATAGACAAAATCTTCAATAGTACAAGCACAACTTTTACGTTTGAGAAGCCTAACGGTACTTCCATAGAAGTTCCATTAAACGTTGGGTCTTATAATTCAAAACCCGTTCATCTCGATTCCGTTTATGGCGTAAGTGGGAAGAAAGTCGGGTATCTTGTTTTTAATTCATTTATAGGTGACACTAATCAGATAAATACTGACCTGGCTGCTGCGTTTGCAAGGTTTACCAGTGCTAATGTTAATGATATAATTGTTGACTTAAGGTATAACGGCGGGGGTTATGTATCTATTCAGGAGAGGATGGCAAATTACCTTGCGCCAGCTTCCGCAAATGGGGGTATTATGATGAAACAGGTATTCAACGATAACCTGGCACAATATAACGAGACAACCAGGTTTCATAAGATTGGAAGCATTAATTTGACGCGTATATTTTTTATAGTAAGTCATGCTACTGCTTCAGCTAGTGAATTGCTTATTAACAACTTGAAGCCATACATGGATGTGAAGATCCTCGGTCCAAAACCAACTTATGGCAAGCCCGTTGGCTTCTTTCCTATTCCTGTAGGCGATTGGTATATTTTTCCTGTATCATTTAGAACTACCAATAAGAACAACGAAGGCGGTTATTTCGACGGGTTACCTTTAGATAAAGAAGTTGCTGATGGCCTTGATAAAAATTGGGGTGACTTAAACGAAGATGCTTTAGCCAGCGCAGTTAAATATATTACGACCGGAACATTTACTGTGGTGCGTAATACAAATAGGCCAGCTATTAATCTTAATCAGCCTGAGGTAATCAGAAGTAATGACAAACTTAATGAAAGGACATTTAAAGGAACAGTTGATGTTCGTTTTTTGAGATAGAAATGTTCATACAATGCAATAAAAAAGTCCCACTAATTGGGACTTTTTTATTTTAGATCAGATTGCTTTTCTTCTTTAAACAGTGTTTGTTTTTAGATTTGGATGCGTTTACTTTTCTCGTCTTATTAATGAAATTCCCGGAATCCAGCATTGCCTTCTTATGAAAATAAACATCTGCTTTTGCTGAATTCTCTTTCGCTGAGGGGCTATTTATTGCTTTTTGAATTTGTGGTTTTACATCTTGAGCAGATGAAGATAGAGCCATAAATATACTTGCTATAAAAGTAAAAAGTTTTGTATTCATTGATGTGGTTTTAAGGTAGACGCAATCCACAAAGAAAAGCTTAGCACCAATATATATTTTTGTTTTCTATAACATTCATGGAAAAGATAGATCATTTCTATTGTCTATCATTCTAATTAAGACGCTTAGCAAACTGTCTCCAAAGAATTAATATTTAACTTAGCCGCTAAGAAAATATATCGTAATGAGTGAAGAAAGGAGTTTGAATTTTATTGAAGAAATTATTGAAAACGATCTGGAAAAAGCCAATTACAAACAAATTATCACTCGGTTTCCACCGGAGCCTAACGGCTATTTACATATTGGTCATGCAAAAAGTATCTGTCTCAATTTTGGCCTGGCAATTAAGTATGGTGGTTCAACTAATCTTAGGTTTGATGATACAAATCCGGTTACTGAAGAGACAGAATATGTTGACAGTATCAAAGAAGATATTAGGTGGATGGGCTTTTCCTGGGCTAATGAACTATATGCAAGTGATTATTTTGAGTCGTTGTATGGCTTCGCCTTGCAACTTATTAATGATGGGTTAGC
>JBDSRT010000105.1:0-3921 GCA_039929165.1 Ginsengibacter sp. | reverse complement strand
ACACTTGGGATATTTACATTTAATAAAAGATGTTTATCCATTTTAGTGTTGATGAGGCTTTCAACAATCTTGCGCACATAAAATTTTGCTGCAGTAAAATCGGCTTCAAATTTATAATCGAGCAAAGAAAAACCAATGCTTGGTATGCTTTCAATAGAGGCTTCCATCGCTGCACTCATTGTGCCACTATAAATAACATTAATTGAATGATTGGCACCGTGATTAATACCACTCAGGCAAATGTCCGGCTTGCGATGCAAAACTTTATCTACAGCCAACTTAACACAATCTACCGGAGTGCCGCTGGTTTGCCAGGTTTCAACACCTTCAACCAATTCATCTACTTTATTTAACCGAAGAGGAACACCGATGGTTATAGCATGGCCCATACCGCTTTGTGGTTTGTCAGGCGCTACAACTACAATCTGACCAAGACCCGCCACAGCTTCAACCAGGTTCCTGATACCGGGGGCAGTAATGCCATCATCGTTGGTGATAAGTATAATAGGTTTTTCTGTATCGGATATCATATAACTAACGTTTTAGACAGCACTATTAATTGAACCATCTGAATAAAGGCCGGGCAATAGCTTCTCTAAAAGGCCATGGTATAGCAGCTAATATTAATAAGAGGGCCAGCCCAAAGAAATTTAATGTTTTTTTAAATTTCGCATTTGAAGTAGCAGACTTTTTTACGGCGCTGCGGCCAACATGTACCAATAGCCAGGCGATGATCATAAGTAAGGCATGTTCCATTGTAAAAAACCTGTTACCGGCGTCTTTCATGTTATTGCCAAGATCTTTAAGTCTTTCGAACCAGGAATTCACAAAATATAAGATCAGGCCAAGTAATAATTGAATATCACAACTCAGCATAAAAAGAAAATTACTCCTGTTATCACCAGGGGAATAATTACGCTTTGAACTCAAACCACCAATAGCTGTAAGAATTGACCATAAACCAAAAATTAATATTGCCCAACGCAGAATATTATGAAGTACCAGTACAAATTGCATAATCAGGTATTTGCACAAAAATATCCTTTATAACGTAACCGTAAATATTTCTATATTTAAGAGAAATAAAATTTTGCGGAACTAAAATAATTAGTATTTTAGCACTAAATATATTAGCTGATGGCCATAGCAGGACAAAACTTAAAATACCTGAGGAAACTTAGAGGGTGGACGCAGGAAGAGTTTGCTAAAAAGCTAAACATAAAAAGATCGTTGGTAGGGGCTTATGAAGAAGAGCGGGCAGACCCAAGACTTGAAGTGTTGGAAATTGTAAGTGACATGTTCAAAGTATCGCTGGATGAATTGTTACGAAACGATTTGAGCGAAACTAAAGGTAGCAGCTATCTTAACAAAAGACGTCAGTTAAAAATGATGTCTGCCGATAGAAACCTCATTCATTTTGTACCTGTGAAAGCTGCGGCAGGTTACTTAGCCGGTTATGCTGATACAGAGTTTATTGATGAGCTGAATACTTTTACATTGCCGATGTTGACCGGTGGCGGTAACTATCGTGCTTTTGAAATTATTGGAGACAGTATGATGCCAACGCCAAGCGGCAGTATAATTGTTGGCGAAAAAGTAGAAAATTTTGAGGATGCCAAAACAAACTATGCCTACATTATTGTGAGCAGGAGCGAGGGTATTGTTTATAAACGCATCATGAAAAATAACCGCAATAAAGCCAGGGTTACTTTAGTAAGTGATAACCCGGCATTTCAACCTTACCAGGTAAATGTTGGTGATATTATTGAAATGTGGCAGGCGAATACAGTTATAAACAAAGTAACACACCAGCAAAGGTGGGACGTAAATTCCCTGGCAAACCTTGTTAATAATTTGCAGGACCAGGTTTCGAGCATGAAGAAAAAGATGAATTAGGTTTGTTCATAAATATTTGTTGACGCTTACAATTAGCTTCAACCGTTCAGATACATCGATTAACATTTAAAAACACAGTTATGATCAAGTTACAAATTGTAGGAAACCTCGGTAAAGATTGCATCGTTAAAGAAGTTAACGGCAAAAATGTGATCAATTTTAGTGTAGCTCACACTGAAAAATTCAAAGACAGCACCGGAAATCAAAAAGAAAGAACCACCTGGGTTGAATGTGCTTATTGGACAGACCGCACAGCAGTTGCGCCTTACTTAAAAAAAGGTACGATGGTTTACGCTGAAGGTGCTCCTGAAGCAGATAGCTATACTAACAAAGACAATATGCCGGCAGCAACTTTGAGAATGCGGGTTCAAAATGTTCAGTTACTTGGCAATAAGCCTGAAGGAGGTGGCGGCCAACAAAATTCTGAATCTCAGTATAGTGGGGCAAGCAACAAGCCTGCTGATAATTCGGGAGACGCAGATGATCTTCCTTTTTAAAAAATAATTGTTTGAGTCAGATAAGGGTAGTAACAATGTTGCTGCCTTTTTTTTGTTTAAATACTTAACTCCTTCGATCTCATTTAAACTTTAGTTTAGAGCCTGATTTCTAACAGGCATGCTCTTGTTCCTCAACCATTTCTTGATTAAATGTCCTTTCCATAACCACAAACCAGATAACACAATCAAGGGAAATATCACCCAACGAACAACCACACTTGGCCAATATAGTGTAGCCACAGGTCCATAAATATAACCTACTACTGGTATGCTTAATATGATATGCAGCCAGCGAATTATTTTTCTTTCTGTCGAGGCTTTCATGATGCTGATTATTTGTTCAGTGATGTTGATTCAAATAATTAAAGTAGGATTATTTGCTTTGTAATGAATCCTGCACAGATCTATTATGCCAGGTCGCATCTCCCGAATCCCGGGCACAGTTATAATGTCCATGCCCATTCTGATTGCGCCAGCCATTAAAGCGGAAGGCGAAAACATTTGTTGCAATAAAAAGTACAATAGCAGATACGGCTGCAACTTTTGTAAGCGTTGTCAATGATTTGCTTTTTGAAAAATTACCAAATACATAACCTATTATAAAAACCATTGAGGTTATGAATAATAGCCTGATTAAAATGAAAGAGAATAACATAATGATAAGTTTTTAGAGGTTTAAAATTTACTGTCGGCTTAATTATGATGTAAAACTATCAGCCATTTAAGCCGTTCAAGTGGAGAATAGACAACGGAGTAAATTGAGTAGACGAGATGTGAAAAGAAACTCAAAGCAAAATCGCCGCTTCGACTGCAGGCTTATACGTTTCGCTTTGAGGCCATTCATTATTGCCGATACAAATGAGATCACGTTTAATAGCAGTTACTTTATCTGCTGATACAATGTATGATTTATGAACCCTTAAAAAACGATATGTGGCCAGGCGTTCTTCCAGCGCTTTCATGCTCATTCTTGTAATAACAGGTTTTGGCGAAGAAGCAAGAAATATTTTTACATAATCTTTCATGCCTTCAATGTATAAGATATCGGCAATTGTAATCTTCACCTGGTTGTATTCCACATGCACAAAAAAATAACCAGGCTGATCTTCTTTAGCAGGTTGGGTTTGACATTGTTTAAAGCCGTCATAAGCTTTGTTGCAAGCTTTTAAAAAACGTTCAAATGACACAGGCTTTAATAAATAATCAACCGCATCCAGTTCAAATCTTTCCAGCGTATGTTCTTTATAAGCGGTAACAAATATGATCATTGGCGGATTTATCAATGATCTTACAAATTGAAGACCATTAAGACCACGCATTAATACAAGCCAGATGAGCGCATGAATGCTTAGCGGGAAATTTTGGCGGTTGAAAACTGTCATGCTAAATGATAACTGAAAAGTAAATTACTAAGAATGATCACGCTCATTACAATCAATAGACCAACACTGAAAATTTGCGGACAAGAGGGGTTAATGAGAATATAAGTTAGTGTGGGCTACCTGTAATAAGAAATATTGTAATATAC
>JBDSRT010000104.1:0-3331 GCA_039929165.1 Ginsengibacter sp. | reverse complement strand
TACTGCATTAAAATATTTTATAACAACAATTGCTTAATCACTTTCTTTCATGAAAACAATTTATGGGGTCATTTGCCTGCTTGGCGTAACGCTTTTATCATTGTCTATACTATCCGGTTGTAAAGGCAATAAAGGCAAAGCCAGGATTTTAGTATTTTCTAAAACTGCCGGCTATCATCACGAGTCAATTCCTGTTGGTATAAAAGCTATACAAAAACTGGGCACCGAAAACAATTTTGATGTTGATACAACTACAGACGGTAAATATTTCACTGACGATTCTTTAAAACATTACGCAGCCGTTGTGTTTTTAAACACAACCGATACCGCAGATGTCTTGTTAGACAATTATCAAAAAGCAGATTTCGAAAGATATATCCAGTCTGGTGGCGGCTTTGTTGGTGTTCATGCAGCGGCTGATGCTGAGTATCATTGGGGTTGGTACACCCGTTTGGTAGGTGCTTCTTTTAAAAGTCATCCGGCGCAACAGGAAGCAACTTTAAATATTGTTGATGCATCAAACGAGGCAACCAAACATTTACCAAATCCATGGAAAAGAAAAGATGAATGGTACAATTTTAATAACCTGAATAAAGATGTACATGTACTAATTAAAATCGATGAAAAAAGTTATACCGGCGGAGAAAACGGAGATAATCATCCAATGGCCTGGTATCATGCTTATGATGGCGGCCGTGCCTTCTATACAGAGCTAGGTCATACTGATGAATCTTACAGCGAGGATAATTATTTAAAACATTTACTTGGTGGTATAAAATACGCAATAGGAGATAACAAAGAACTCAATTATTCAAAAGCTACTACTTTCCGTGTGCCGGAAAAAGAACGCTTCACAAAAACACAATTGGTTGCCGGAACTTTTACCGAGCCAACAGAAATGACCATCCTGCCAAATCTTGACATTATGGTTGTGCAGCGTCGTGGTGAAATATTTTATTATACCAGCGGCACAAAAAGCGTAAAGCAAATTGGGACGCTAAACGTCTATTGGAAAACATCTACGCCAGGCGTTAATGCAGAAGAAGGCGTGATGGGACTTTCAAAAGATCCTGATTTTGCAAAGAATCATTTTGTATATATCTACTATGCACCTGTTGATACTTCCGTAAACAGGTTGTCACGCTTTACTATGATCAATGATTCCATTGATCTTAAGTCAGAGAAAATGATTTTGCAATTATATTCTCAAAGAGAAATTTGTTGCCATACCGGTGGCTCCATCACTTTTGGTAAAGACAGGATGTTGTTCCTTTCAACCGGTGATAATTCAACACCTTTTGATGAACCAAAACAGAAATATGTGAATCATGGTTATGCGCCATTGAATGATGAACCTGGTCATATGCAATATGATGCACGACGCAGCGCCGGTAACTCTAATGATCTGCGGGGTAAAATTTTAAGAATTAAAGTAAACGAAGATGGCACCTATTCAATTCCTGATGGTAACCTATTCAAAGCCTCGGATAAAGCCCGTGGCGAAATTTATGTAATGGGTAACCGTAACCCATATCGCATAAGTGTTGATCAGAAGAATGGCTTTTTATATTGGGGTGAAGTTGGTCCTGATGCCTCGACTGACAGCCTTGATGTTCGTGGCCCACGTGGTTATGATGAAGTAAATCAGGCCAAAAAAGCCGGCTATTTCGGCTGGCCTTTATTCATCGGTAACAACTATGCTTACCAGGAATACAATTATTTGACCGGTGGCACAAAAGGGAAGTTTGATGTAAGCCACCCGATGAATACCTCAAGAAATAACACCGGTTTACAGGAACTACCCGTGCCAACGCCTGCTTTTATTTATTATCCATACGCTTACACAAAAGATTTTCCGCAGGTAGCTTCAGGCGGACGTAACGCCATGGCGGGCCCTGTGTACTATACCGATATGTTCTCTAAGGATACCCGTTACCCCGATTATTATAATAAGAAATTATTTATTTATGATTGGATAAGAGGCTGGATAAAAGTGGTAACTACGAATGATAAAGGCGACTTCGAAAGGATGGAACCTTTCGCTGATAACATGAAATTTAATTCGATGATAGATATGGAGGTTGGTCCGGATGGTAAACTTTATGGCTTAGAGTACGGCTCTGGCTGGTTCTCTAAAAATCCTGATGCCGGCTTGTTCAGGCTTGATTTTAATGGTGGAAATATTCCACCCGATGTCAACAACATTACTGTTGATAGAACATCAGGGCAATTGCCGTTTAAGGTTGCAGCTTCAGTAACAGCCACAGATATAGAGAAGAGCAAGTTGAAATATACATGGGACTTTGGCAATGGCACAACAAAAGAAACAACAGAGCCAAATGTAGATTACACGTACAACGCAGCCGGTGACTATGATATTACTGTTGCGGTGAAAGATGATAAAGATGCAGTTACTAAAAGTGCCCCGGTAAATGTGTATGCCGGTAATGAAGCCCCGGAGGTTGATATAAAAGTTAACGGTAACCAAAGCTTTTATTTTGTTGGCTCGCCGGTAAATTATGAAGTGGTAACAAAAGATAAAGAAGACACAGCGACTGACATGACCAATCTCATCGTATCTGCTGATTATGCTGAAGGTTCAGTTAAAGCCGGGTCTTCAACGGGCCACCAGGTGTTGAGTGAAGCTATGATGGGTAAAAATTTAATGCAGTCATTAGATTGTAAAGCCTGTCATAAGCTGGAAGAAAAATCAGTTGGGCCTGCTTATACTGCTGTCTCAAAAAAATACCTGAAGCAAACTGATGCTATGGCTTATCTGGTAAGTAAAATACAAAAAGGTGGCGCCGGTGTTTGGGGTGAAGTAGCCATGCCTGCACATCCTGATCTAAAGGATAATGATGGCAGGCAGTTGGTGTCTTACATTCTTTCGTTGAGTGCTGAAAAAACTAAATCGTTACCAGCCAAAGGGTCTTTAAACGCCACCTTAGATAAGCCGGCAAAACCCAATGGGAATTTGTATATCTCGGCTTCTTACACAGATAAAGGTGGTAACAATATAAAACCGATGACCGGCAGCAAAACACTTACACTCAGAAATAGTACGTATGACCTCGCCGGAGTAAACACTATGGAAGGCTTTAGTAAAATGTCTTACGGTGGGCGAAACATGATGATGATTCCTGCGAACGGCTCATTTACCATTGATAGTATTGATCTGACCTCAGTAAAAAGTATAGCAATGATGGTTGGCTGGCAGGCCGGGCCTTTATCGGCGTCAACTTTTGATGTTTATCTTGATAACGCCAATGGCAAAAAGCTGGGCACTATTAATTTTGAAGGCGCACCTGCGGCCGCACCGGGAGCAAAGCCG
>JBDSRT010000103.1:0-5412 GCA_039929165.1 Ginsengibacter sp. | reverse complement strand
CTGCTGTAGGTTCATTAATAATTCTGCGGACAGTTAAACCCGCAATTTCACCAGCTTCTTTCGTTGCCTGTCTCTGTGAATCATTAAAATAAGCAGGTACTGTAATTACGGCTTCTGTTACTTCCTGTCCCAGGTAGTCTTCTGCGGTTTTTTTCATTTTCTGCAATGTCATTGCGCTGATTTCCTGTGGTGTATAGGGCCTGCCATCTATGTCAATACGAACTGTATCATTGTCACCCTTTATCACCTTATAACTTGTGTGGGTTAATTCACTGGTCACTTCATTCCATTTATGGCCCATAAACCGCTTCACACTCATGATAGTATTTTGCGGGTTGGTAATAGCCTGGCGTTTTGCAGGATCACCAACTTTACGTTCACCATTTTTTAGAAAAGCTACAACTGACGGAGTGGTACGACGACCTTCATCATTAGCAATAACAACGGGTTCGTTCCCTTCCATTACTGCTACACAACTATTGGTTGTACCTAAATCAATTCCTATGATTTTTCCCATTTTTAAAAATTTTTGTGTTCGACTGTAGTTGTCAAGGTTTATGCCAAGCTAATAGGATGAAATAATGGCAGAAAACAAAGACAAATCTAAGGCTAGGGATTACCGGTCAGCGTTTTAAACGTGAAATGCTTTTGCGATAAGTAGCTGAAAGAAACCAGGAAGGCTGTTATGAAAACTCTGGCAATCGTTGGATAGAAATGCCAACCTTCAACCATTAGTTTAAGTAATATGTAATTTAAAAATAAATTAATGGCAACAACAAGAATATATCTCAATAACTGAATGCCGCCCCGCAAGTGCGACTGATCAAACACAACAAACTTTGACAGTAAGAAACCAACCGGGAAACTCACACAAAAAGCCATGAATAGTGCACCAACGTGCGGCTTGAAAACAAAATATTCCGTATGTAAATCACTTTCATGCAAGATATAGTGGTAACTGATATAATAAATTATAATATCCAGCACCATATTGCTGGCACCACATACTGCATATCTAAAAGTTTGTAACGGAAAAAATCTCTTAAAAGGCGGGTAAAAAAAATCAATAAAATTTATAATGAAGTTTTTCAGAAAGTAAATTTTTGCGAAGATAATACCATAAAAAAACCCCGCAATTGCGAGGTTAATATCTATAAAATTGTCTTTTAAAACGTATATCTGATTGCTATACCGCCCCAGTCCCCTGCAAAGCCATTGAAATATCCATTGCCAAAATCAAAAGATGGTTGCCAGTCAACTGAAAGATTAATTGGAGCAGCATTAATTTTGTAATCAAGGCCTAATACGCCGTCAACACCAATACCTGTATAAGCTCCCTGAGGTGATTTTTTATTATTATAAAATGCAACATGGGCACCGGGGCCAATGTACCAACGCAAGCCTTCTGCACCATTAATGTCACCATGTATCTCATATAAGGCTGCAATTCTGGTACCGCGATTGTAACCATAACCCAAGAACTCAAGTGCATTCTTATTACCGGTTAAAAAATGCTTAAGGGTAATAGCCGTGGGGTAAAACTTAACACCAATAGCTGTTGTATAGTCAGAAGAATTAGATGAACTGCTTTGCGCTGACAATTGCGAAGCCGAAACAAATAATGCCATAGTAAAAATCACCATTGCCTTTTTCATAAACTTAAATTTGGTTTTAATTATAGAATAAAAACTATGCCAGAGGCTCGTCGGAATTTGCTCTCATCAATTATACATTTCCTGTTGAAGCGTTTTTATCCGCTCATCGGCAAGGTATTCGTCATAAGTGCAAAGCCTGTCAATAATACCTTTCGGCGTTATTTCAATTATCCGGCTGGCAACTGTTTGTGTAAATTGATGGTCATGTGTTGTAAATAAAACCATACCCGAATAATTGATCATACCGTCATTGAAAGAAGTAATACTTTCAAGATCGAGATGATTCGTAGGCTCGTCTAAAACAACGACGTTAGGATTTTGCAACATCATTTTGCTGATCATACAACGCACCTTTTCTCCTCCACTCAATACTGATGTCTTCTTTAATATTTCATCTCCGCTAAATAACATTCTTCCTAAGAATCCTCTTAAAAAATCTTCGTCAATATCAGTTACGGTCGGCGGAACATATTGCCTGAGCCAATGCAGCAAATTGAGATTAGTATTAAAATATTCCGAATTATCGTTTGGCAAGTATGCCGTAGTAATGGTTGTCCCCCATTCGTACTTGCCATAATCAGGGGCAGTTTTATTATTGATCACTTCAAAAAAGGTTGTAAGCGCCACCGGATCTTTACTAATAAAAGCAATTTTTTGACCTTTCACTACATCAAAGTTGATATTTGAGAATAGTGTTCTGCCGTCAATGGATTTCGCCAGTTTCTCCACCATTAAAACCTGGTTACCAGCATCTCTTTCCGGTTTAAAAATTATTCCCGGATATTTCCTGTTAGAAGGTTGGATATCTTCAATGACCAATTTATCGAGAGCTTTCTTTCTTGAGGTAGCCTGCTTAGATTTTGAAGCATTTGCACTAAACCGGGCGATAAATTCCAAAAGATCTTTTTTGCGATCTTCCATCTTTTTATTTTTATCAGTAAGCTGGCGTGCGGCAAGCTGGCTACTCTCATACCAAAAGGTATAGTTACCTGTATAGATCTTTATTTTTCTTTTGTCAACATCTGCAACATGCGTACATACGGCATCCAGAAAGTGCCTGTCATGACTTACTACCAACACGATATTTTCATACTCTGCCAGGAAATTTTCCAACCACATGATAGTTTCAACATCCAGGTTATTAGTAGGCTCGTCCAATAATAATATATCAGGATTGCCAAACAAAGCCTGTGCAAGCATCACCCTTACCTTAATATTTGCACCAATATCTTTCATCATTTTTTGATGAAGTTCTTCACCAACGCCTAATTCATTTAATAGTGTTGCTGCATCACTTTCGGCAGTATAGCCGCCCATTTCGCCAAACTCACCCTCAAGTTCACCGGCCTTCATGCCATCTTCTTCATTAAAATCTTCTTTCTCATAAATTGCATCCTTTTCTTTCATCACACTCCACATCCTTTTGTGGCCCATTAACATGGTATTTAAAACCGATATCTCGTCAAATTCAAACTGGTTTTGATTTAACACCGCCATCCTTTCGCCGGGGCTTATACTAACCGATCCCTTATTTGGTTCTATTTCTCCGCTAACTATTTTTAAAAAAGTGGATTTGCCGGCACCGTTCGCTCCTATAATACCGTAACAATTTCCTCTTGTAAAAGACAAATTTACCTCATCAAACAAAACCCGTTTGCCATAGGCTAACGTTACATTATTTACACTGATCATTTTTCCCTGCTATTTTTTTTTGAAGCGGCGAAGTTACGGCTTACACAATGTAATTGGTTAATCAAAATATTGAAATACTCAATTATAATTTCCTGGTAATTAATGTTGCTGCAGATGGAACGGACTTTATCTAAAGCTCCTGGGAGTCCATCTTTGATGACTTTTATATTATAGAGTGAAAGATCAACACACTTTTTGACAAATATTCAGGATGGTTTAACTGAAAGCTTGCGTTTACCTTTGCAAACAATTTCAAATTCGATGACCATAGTTGATAAAATTAATGAAGCAGTTTCTGAAGCGCTGAGTGCATTATACGATTTTAAAGCTTCTGCCAAAGATCTCCAGGTGAGTTTAACAAAGCCAGAATTTACCGGCGACTATACTTTGGTACTGTTCTCTTTAATTAAGAAAGTTAATACCACACCTGACGTCCTGGGAAGCCTTCTTGGTGACTTCCTGGTGAAAAATCATGAAACGTTATTTAATGATTTTAATGTTATTAAAGGCTTTTTAAATTTAAGTCTTGCACCTGAACTTCTCACAAAATTTGCTGCAGATACTTACAATAATATATCCTTCGGACAACAGCCATCTACAGGCAAAAAAGTAATGGTAGAATATGCCAGCCCAAATACAAACAAGCCTCTTCACCTTGGGCATTTAAGGAATATTTTTATTGGCTGGAGCATTGCAGAAATCTTAAAAGCCGATGGTTATAACGTTGTAAAAACCTCTATTGTAAATGATCGTGGCATTCACATATGTAAAAGCATGCTTGCCTGGGAGCGTTATGCAAACGGTGCTACGCCGGAAACCACTCATACAAAGGGTGATCATTTTGTGGGTGACTATTACGTGAAATTTAATGAAATATATAATGAAGAAATACGCCATTTAGTAAATGACGGAATGCCGGAAGAGAAAGCAAAAAAGGAAGCACCAGTTATGAAAGCAACCCAGGAGATGCTCCTTAAATGGGAAGAAAATGAACCACATGTTAAAGCGCTTTGGCAGACTATGAATGGTTGGGTTTACAAAGGCTTCGATGAAACCTATAATCGCATCGGTGCAGATTTCGATAAGACTTATTATGAGAGTGATACTTATCTCCTTGGTAAAGATTTTGTTTATGAAGGATTAGCACAGGGTAAGCTTTTCAGGAAAGATGATGGCAGCATTTGGATAGATCTGACGGCTGAGGGCCTGGATGAAAAGCTTTTGTTACGAAGCGACGGTACCTCAGTCTACATGACATCTGATATCGGTTTAGCTAATTCGAAGTACAAAGAGTATCAGCCGCAAAAAAGTATCTATGTAATTGGCGATGAGCAAAATTATCACATGAAAGTTTTGCAGCAGGTTTGTAAAAAACTGGGAATGCCTTATGGAGATAAAATTTTCCATTTAAGTTACGGAATGGTGGAGCTTACAACAGGCAAAATGAAAAGCCGGGAAGGCACTGTTGTCGACGCCGATGATATTGTAGATGAAGTTATCGATACGGCAAGAAAACACACAGAAGAGTTAGGAAAGACAAAAGGGTTTTCAAAAGATCAGCTCATACAGCTTTATGAAACTATTGGGCTTGGCGCCATGAAGTTTTACCTGTTAAGAGTTGACCCAAAAAAGCGCATGATATTTAACCCTGAAGAAAGTATAGACTTTCATGGCTTCACCGGGCCGTTTATTCAATATACGTATGCCCGTATTCAATCAGTCTTTAGGAAGATGGGAAACACCGCAAATACTTCCTACGTGAGTGATGATTATTCCCTTGAACAATTGTCGCCGATGGAAAAAGAATTGCTTGTCATTCTTGAACAATATCCCAATATTATACATCAATCCGCTGAAGAACTTAATCCCTCCGTGATTGCGGTCTACTCATTTCAACTTGCGCAAAAATTTAATACCTTTTACAACTCTCACTCTATAGCTTCCGCTGAAACAAAGCCGGAACAAATTTTACGTCTTCAGATAGCTTCAGTAACAGCTAACATTATCAAAAGTGCAATGCATTTATTAGGTATAAACGTACCAGATAAAATGTAAATCACGCTTC
>JBDSRT010000102.1:0-3489 GCA_039929165.1 Ginsengibacter sp. | reverse complement strand
GGTATGACAGACAGGTCCGAACGGCTTTGCCTTTATTAATATTGTATCTGCATCACAATCTGCGATTATATCGATAACATGTAAAAAATTATTACTGGTTTCGCCTTTTGTCCAAAGCCTGTTTTTGGTTCGGCTGTAAAAGGTTACAAGGCCTTTCGATATTGTTTGTTCATAAGCCTCTACATTCATAAAACCGAGCATCAACACTTTTGCAGTTTCACAATCCTGTATAATCGCGGGAATAAGACTGCCTATTGTCTTATTAAAATTTAGTTCACTTACTAAAGGATAGCTATTTGTTTGAGTCATAACCTTACATTAATGTGATTGTTGTGCAGATAAGTTTTCAACTCTGGAATTTCAATTTCCTTATAATGAAATATGCTGGCGGCAAGTGCTGCGTCTGCGGTAGTAGTTGTAAATAAAGTTTGAAAATGTAACATAGTACCTGCCCCTCCCGAAGCTATTACCGGAATAGAAAGTTCATTAGCAAGTGTGCCAGTAATATCTGTCGCAAAACCATTTTTTGTTCCGTCGTTATTCATGGAGGTTAACAAAATTTCGCCGGCACCCAGGTCCTCAGCCTTCATCGCCCAATCAATAGTTTTTACAGAAGTTTTTACACGACCTCCTTTTAAATATACATACCATCCGCCATCATGCTCACATCTTGTATCAATGGCTAATACTATACATTGCGACCCGAATTCTAAAGCCATCTCCTTGATAATAGATGGATTTTCAAAAGCTGAGGTATTAATGGATATCTTATCAGCACCTTGTTTCAGTAAGGCGGAAACATCGGCCACTGTTGAGATACCACCTCCAACTGTAAACGGAATATTGATAGTTGCTGCTACTTTTTTAACCAGTGCAATCAAAGTTTTCCGCTTTTCAACCGTAGCGGTTATGTCAAGGAACACCAGTTCATCAGCACCTTGATTACTGTAATGCTCCGCCAACTCCACCGGATCACCGGCATCTCTGATATCTAAGAAATTTATCCCCTTTACGGTTCTGCCGTTCTGGATGTCAAGACATGGTATAATGCGTTTAGTGAGCAAAGCTTAATAATTATGTTTTATAAGATCTTCAAGTGTTATGGTGCCTTCATAAATTGCCTTACCAACAATTACGCCTTTGCAACCAATTCTTCTGAGTTCAATAATATCATCCAGTGTATTTACACCACCACTTGCAATCAAATTGAGATCTGTAAATTGTGTAAGCAAATCTTTATATAAGTCAATTGATGGGCCGGCCATTTTACCGTCCTTTGAGATATCTGTACAAAAAATTGTTTTTATACCGATTGCTAACATTGATCTTATAAAATCATTTATGGTAATGCCACCATCTTTTAACCAGCCACTGATTTTAATATTTTCATCCAACACATCAGCGCCTACTAAAAATTTTTCTACACCAAATTTTGCTATCCATTGCTGTAGCAAACCTGGATTTTTAACAGCTACACTTCCAATGGATATAAGGGCTGCACCGGCGCCAAAAACGTTCACAATATCTTCGGACGTTTTTATGCCACCACTAAAATCAATAACCATTTTTGTTTTACCTGCAACAGTTTCCAACGTTGCCAGGTTTTTTATGTTGCCGGACTTAGCGCCATCAAGATCCACCATATGTAAACGCTTGAAGCCAGCATCCTCAAAACGTTTGGCAGCTTCTAAAGGATTTGAATAATATACTTTGCCCGTCGAATAATCACCTTCCGTTAGCCGCACACATTTGCCATCAATCACATCAATGGCCGGGATGATAAAGCCACGGTCTCCTATTGGTGGTTTATATTTTGCCATTGTCTTTTTCTTTATAATTTCCAGAGATGCGTCAGCAATTTCATATCAGTTGCAAAAAGTTTTTAAGGATTTGCTCACCAGTAGATGCTGACTTCTCCGTATGAAACTGAACGCCATAAAAATTGTTATGTTGAACAACCGCACTAAACGGATGAATATAATTGGTCTCTGCAATGGTGTCTGCGCCAGTTTCCGCATAATAACTATGCACATAATACACATAAGAGCCAGGCCTTACACCGTTAAGTAGCGGTGATGAAAGTTTAGTGATCGAGTTCCAGCCCATGTGTGGTATTTTAAATCCAGACATGCCATCTGAAACAAAACGTTTCACTTTAAGGTCAACTATGCCTAACCCCTCTATATTACCTTCTTCAGATGAGCTACATAACAACTGCATGCCTACGCAAATGCCAAGTACAGGCTGTTTCAGCATCTTGATGATATTGTCAAGTCCGTTTTGTTTTAGGCTTTCCATAGCAGAAGCAGCATGCCCGACACCAGGAAAAATAACCTTATCTGCAGAAAGGATTTCCTTATGGTCGTTTGTTACAATTGCATCAACACCCAGCCTATGTAAAGCATACAATACACTTTGAATATTACCGGCATTATATTTTAGGATAGCTACCACTTTTATAAAAGCCCTTTTGTTGAAGGAAGTGTTTGATTACCGCTTTCTTTTTTGATAGCCATCTTTAGTGCTTTTGCAAAGGCTTTGAAAATAGATTCAATTTTATGATGTTCGTTTTCGCCCGAAGCCTGTATGTTAAGATTACATTTAGCTGCATCACTAAACGATTTAAAAAAATGATAGAACATTTCGGTCGGCATCTCTCCTATTTTTTCTCTTTTAAATTCTCCATTCCAAACCAGCCAGCCTCGGCCACCAAAGTCAATGGCAACCTGCGCCAGGCAATCATCCATAGGCAATAAAAACCCATACCTGGTAATACCTTTTTTATCGCCAAGTGCTTTTAAGACTGCTTCTCCCAGCGTTATTGCCGTATCTTCTATGGTATGATGTTCATCAATTTGCAGATCTCCAGCGCATTTAATATCAAGATCTAACCCACCATGTCTTGCTACCTGTTCAAGCATATGATTAAAAAAACCAAGACCAGTTTGTATTGAACTTTTACCGCTGCCGTCAAGATTTAATTCTATTTCAATTTTTGTCTCGTTGGTATTTCTGCTATGATGAATGCTTCTATAAGGCGCATCTAAAAATTCATAAATAGCTTTCCATTCCGTTGTTTCAAGTGCGACTGTTTCAGTAATCCATTCTGTATCACTTGATAATTCTTCAGCGCCCAGGTCAGGATTACTATTTAACCAAATACCTTTACAGCCAAGGTTTTCAGCCAGCTTCATATCAGTGATTCTGTCTCCAATGACATATGATTCTGCTATATTATATTTATCATTATTTAAATAGTCGCTGAACATACCTGTGCCTGGCTTTCTTGTCGGTGCATTATCGGCAGGAAAAGTTACATCAATATGCACAGCGTCAAAATGAACATCTTCATTTTCAAAACTCTTCAGGATGAAATCATGCACTGGCTGGAAACTTTCCCAGGGAAAAGCCCGTGTACCAAGCCCATCCTGGTTGGAAACCATTATCAATTTGTACTTACCTGCCCTTGCAATTTTAGTCATGAATTCA
>JBDSRT010000101.1:0-5569 GCA_039929165.1 Ginsengibacter sp. | reverse complement strand
TTCTGCGATGAAAATCAGGAAGAAGCTTGGGCTGTTCGATTTTACAATGATAGTAGTGAGCCTTGTAATTGGCATGGGTATTTTTAGAACGCCGGTTAATGTTGCCAAAGCTTCCTATTCTCCATTTTTATTTTTTTCGATATGGGTTGTTGGTGGTCTTGTTGCACTGTGCGGCGCTTTAACCTATGCTGAAATTGGAAGTCGTTTACCGGTTACCGGTGGCTATTACAAAATATTTTCTTATGCTTATCATCCATCAATTGCCTTTGGTGTAAACTGCCTTATTCTTGTTTCCAATGCGGCTTCCCTGGCTGGTGTGGCGCTTGTTGGCGGCGAATATATTACAGGTATATTTTTGCCACTCTCAAAAAATATAGTCTGGTTGCAAAGCAGCGCAAATAAACTCTACCTTCAAACCATTCACATCACCATTGCCCTTGTTGCCATCATTCTATTTTATGGTGTTAATTTATTAGGCTTGAAGATGAGTGCGAAAACACAAAATGTACTCACGGTTGTAAAAATTATTTTGATTCTTTTACTTATTACACCGCTCTTATTAAGCGAAGCTGGCCCTTCTTTATTGCCTGCAATTCACGATCAAAAACAAGTATTGATGACTGAATATTTAAAAGCTTTCGGTACCGGGCTTGTGGCTGTAAGTTTTACCTATGGCGGTTATCAGCAAACTATAAATTTTGGTGCCGAGGTTGATAAACCTAAAAAAAATATTCCTTCGGGTATTTTCTTAGGCATTGCTATAATCATCACTTTATACCTCGTTATTAATTATGCTTATGTAAAAGTGATCGGTTTCGAGCAGCTTAAAAATAGCCAGAATATTGCTGCGATAATGGCCGGTAAAGTATTTGGGATAAATGCTGAACGGGTGTTGTCTGTGTTCCTTTTTTTGAGTGTGTTGGCTTATGTAAATGTTTTGCTGATGAGTAATCCACGGGTAATGGCAGCCATGAGCGAAGACAACATTTTACCTGTATCGTTTGGCAGGCGTCATGTAAAAACTGAAGTACTGTCCACATCTTTAAGTGTATTTGCGGCGGTTTGTGCCATTATAGTTTTTTGGGCGAAAGAATTCGATACCATTTTAAGCTTTTCAATTTTCCTGGATAGTTTTGGAATGATCTTATCTGCCGGAAGCATTTTTATGCTTCGTAAAAAAACAGCACATCTAAATGACAGCGGTATTTTTATAATGAAGCTTTATCCCTTATTGCCTATAATCTTCATCATGGCTTACACTTTTGTAGCCGTCAATCTTTTAATTACTGAAACTAAATTATCATTGATTGGCATTGGTGTACTTACAGCTTTTATAGCCATTTATTTCATCATGCAAAAATTTAAAAAGCAGGCTACTTATGAACGGGCATAACAATAACTCAGACGATGATATTTCTTTTATTTTAAATGAATTGGGAGAAACAAGAGAACATTATTTTAATGCTATTGCTCCGCCAATTATACAAACCAGCAATTTTGCTTTTGGTAAAGTTGATGACATGCGAAAGGCTTTTCGTGATGAATACTCAACTCTAATATACAGCCGTGGCCGCAACCCAACGGTTGACATTCTTTGTAAAAAATTAGCAGCGCTTGATGGTGCCGAAGATTGCCTGGTGTTCAGCAGTGGCTCTGCCGCTATTTATGCTTCTGTGCTAGCCAATGTTAAGTCAGGTGATCATATTGTTTCAGTGAACAAACCTTATTCCTGGGCACAGAAAATTTTTAATGAGATTCTACCACGGTTTAATGTAACTACCACCTACATTGATGGTACGCAAATTGAAAATTTTGAAAGGGCCGTTTTACCAAATACAAAAATAATTTACCTGGAAACGCCTAATAGCTGGACGTTTCATTTGCAGGATCTTTCCACAATAGCAGAGCTGGCTAAAGCTGAGAACATTACTACGATATGCGATAATAGTTTTTGCACGGCCTTATTTCAGAAGCCTATCGTGCATGGTATTGACCTGGTATTACAAAGTGCTACAAAATATATCGGTGGCCATAGCGATGTTGTTGCAGGCGTTTTAACAGGCAGCAAGCCTATGATTAAAAAGATTTTCGACCTGGAGTTTATGGCGATTGGCAGCGGTATATCGCCGTTTAATGCCTGGCTGTTATTAAGAGGTTTGAGAACTTTGCCTGCACGTCTTGATAAAATAACGGATACAACCTGGAAGGTGATTTCATTTCTGAAACAACATCCTAAAGTAGAAAAAGTGATTTTTCCTTTTGATGAAGACTTTGAACAACTAGATCTTGCAAGGAAACAAATGACCGGCGCTTGTGGTCTGCTCACCTTTATTATTAAAGCTGGTTCAGTCGCGGCCATTGAAAGTTTTTGTGAGCACCTGCATCACATTCTTATTGCAGTTAGTTGGGGCGGTCATGAATCTTTGATCATCCCGGGCTGTGCGGCTATCAACCCGGAAGATTTCGATTATAACAATCATGATCACAGAGCTATGAGATTGTACGTTGGCCTGGAAGAAGCAAATTATATTATCAAGGACCTTGAAAGGGGTTTTGCTGCCGTTCAACCTTAAGTCACAAGAACTAATAGACATTTTTAGTATTTTCACGACTTTCAAAGCTTTATGAGATATAAGATATCAGCCATTGCTATACTGCTGTGCATTGCCGTTCAATTGCCTGCGCAAAAATTGTGGACTTTACTGGAATGTGTTGAATATGCAAGAGACAGTAGTGTAACGGTCAGGCAAACAAAGGTGCAGGAATTACTTTCGGCAGTTGATTACAAGCAAAGACAAATGACACGACTGCCTACAGCGAATTACAGCAATAACTTCGGTTTTAGTTCAGGACGTTCAAATAATCCGACAACGGGCATATTGGAAAATCAAACGTTTCTAACCTTTGGCGTAAATTTTCAAACTTCAGTTGACATATTCAATTTCTACTCTAAGAGAAATACAATACTGGCATCCCAATGGAGCTATGAAGCTGCCAAAGCAACAACAGAAAAAACAAGAAACGATATTTCACTTACAGTTGCTAATGGTTATCTGCAGGTTTTATTGACAAAAGAACAGGAAAAAATATCAGAAGTGCAGTTACTTCAATCGAAGGCGCAACTTTATAACGTTAAGAAGTTGGTGGCTGCTGGCTCGCTTCCTGAATTAAACGCCGCCGAGCTTGAAGCTCAGGTTGCTACTGACAGCGCTAATCTTATTACAGCAAGAGGAAATATTGAACAGGCATACCTGGTTTTAAAATCTTACATGAGTATGGAGGCTGATCAACAGATTCAGATTGATACGCCGAGTGCAAATCAGATTCCTTTAGAAAATATTGCAGACTTACAACCTGCCGCCGTTTATGCTTTGGCACTGCAAAATCTGCCGCAACAAAAGGCTAATGACTTTAGATTACTTGCTGCTCAAAAAAATGTATTGGCAGCCAGGGGAACCATGTATCCATCTTTTTCTTTATTTGGAAATTTAGGTAGCAATTTTGTTTATTTCCGTACCCCAATTTATCAGCAAAGCATTTCAGGTTATTCACCATCGGGGCTTGTAATACAAAATGGAACGGATTTTATTCCTGTACAGCAACCGATTCTTAAACAGGGAGCGCAAACCGGTTATTTCAAACCTGGTTCTTTTGGCCGGCAAATCAATGATAATTTTGGCCAGGGTGTTGGTATTAATTTAACAGTACCGTTATTCAATGGTTACTCAGCACGCAGTAATTGGGAAAGAGCGAAGCTTGATGTCAGCACGGCTCAACTTCAAAAGATTCAGGATAATCAAACGGTAAAACAAGACATTTACCAGGCTTATAATTCAGCGATTGTTGCTCTTGAAAAATTTAATGCATCTGCAAAATCTGTTGAAGCGGCACAAAGGAGTTATGATTTTTCATTGAAACGTTTTGATATCGGTGTATTAGGCACCTATGAGCTTACGACTAATCAAAATAATTTATTGCGTGCCAAGCTTCAATATGTTCTCAACGAGTTTGACTATGTTTTCAAAATGAAAGTACTCGAATTTTACAAAGGGCAGGGACTTAAACTTTAATAATTGGGTGCTTAAAACAAACCGATTTACTTTAAAATTATAAAGACAACCAGTATTTTAAAAGGATCATCATGAGCAAAAAATTTAAATGGATATTATTTATACTGTTAGGTATTGTGGTTTTGTTGGTGATCTTAAAGAAGACTGGCGTAATAGGCAAGGAAGAAGGCATTAAAGTAAGCGTAGAAAAAGTGCAGAAACGCACTATTACTGAAACAGTGAATGCAAGTGGCAAAGTATATCCTGTTGTTGAGGTTAAAATGAGCCCTGATATATCCGGAGAGATTGTTGAACTGAATGTGTTAGAAGGAGATAGTGTTAAAAAAGGGCAAGTCCTGGCCCGTATATACGGCGATATATACGCTACTCAAAGAGACCAGGCAGCCGCTGTAGTAAACCAGTCACAGGCACAGGTAGCCAATGCTTCAGCAGCAATTGGTGCAAGTAAAGCGACACTCGATCAGGCACAAAAAACATACGATATGCAAAAGCAATTGTATGATGAAAAAGTAATTTCTAAAAGTGAGTTTATTACTGCAGATGCCGCACTGCAAACTGCCAATGCCAATTATAACGCAGCACTGCAAGGCATTCGAGGCGGACAGGCAGGTGTGCAAAGTGCACGGGCTGCCTTGGCCAAAGCCAATAAAGATATCAGTCGTGCAACACTTGTGGCACCAATGGATGGTATCATTTCTTTACTTAATGTAAAAAAGGGCGAAAGAGTGGTGGGGAGTTCGATGATGGCGGGAACAGAGATGATGCGTATTGCTGATCTTAACGAAATTGAAGTTCGTGTAGATGTGGGTGAAAATGATGTTCCAAAGGTTCATTTAGGCGATAGCGCAACAGTTGATATAGATGCCTATTACAACCGGAAATTTAATGGTGTAGTTACGCAAATTGCCAGCAGTAACAACGGCGCCGCTACATCCGGTTTAACATCATCAAGTACTGAGGTTACTAATTATAAGGTGTACATTAAATTGTTGCCTGAATCTTATAAAGATTTAATTGACCCAGGTAAAGCGAAAAGTTTCCCTTTCAGACCGGGCATGAATGCCAGTGCAGATATAAAAACAAAAGTTCATGAGAATAGGTTGGCTGTGCCGATAAATGCAGTAACAACAAGAGATAAAAATGATACGGCCGGTGCCAAGCCAAACATGCCTGTTCCGCCACCACCTTCAAATGATCAGCAGGATAATTCCACTGCAGTAAATATAGATGACCTGGAAGAAGTAGTTTTTACTTTACAAAAAGACGGTACTGTAAAGAAAATAAAAGTAAGAACTGATATACAGGATATAAATTACATTGAAGTACTTAGCGGGATATCAGACAGCGCTGAAGTGGTCACAAGTCCTTATAACGTTATTAGTAAAACATTGAAAGACGGCATGAAAGTTAAGGTAGTTCCAAAAGGTGAATTGTTTGAAGAGAAAAAATAATTGCCTAATCATAATTCAGAAAGCCGCTTTTAACCGGCTTTTTTATGC
>JBDSRT010000100.1:0-8720 GCA_039929165.1 Ginsengibacter sp. | reverse complement strand
GCTCTTCTAATTTCTTTTAAAGTGGTAGCAATATTTATATCTGTGATTTTGGCCTGGCCTTTCAGGTTTTTAAAGGCGACGTCTAACTTATCGCTTAATGATTCAAACATATTTTCTGTTTATTCCTTTAGTGTTTTTTAAAAAAAAAGTGAACATAACCAAGGTTACATTCACTAATCAGATGTAAAAATAATAATTAATTAGCCAAGGAAAGCCTTTAATAACTTACTGCGTGAGTTTGCTCTAAGTTTTGTTAACGCTTTATCTTTTATCTGGCGAACTCTTTCACGTGTCAGGTGAAAATGTGCACCAATATCTTCAAGACTTAACGGATGGTCAACACCTAACCCGAAAAAATATCTTATCACTTCTTTTTGACGCTCAGTTAATGTGCTCAATGCTCTTTCAATTTCAGTGTGCAATGATTCCTGAAAAGCGATCTTTCTATCGGTAGCGTCCGAATTAGGATTTTCCATTACATCGATAAGTGTACTCTCCTCACCTTCTGAAAGCGGAGAGTCCATACTTACATGCCGTAAACCAAGACTCAATGTAGCAGCCACTTCCTCTGTTTCAATGTCTAAAAATTGGGCTATCTCTTCCGTTGTAGGTTCACGCTCAAATTCCTGTTCCAATTGTGAAAAGGCTTTACCGATTCTATTTGTTAAACCTACTTTATTCAATGGAAGACGAACAATTCTTGACTGTTCTGCCAATGCCTGTAAAATACTTTGCCTAATCCACCAAACACCATAAGATATAAATTTAAAACCTCTTGTTTCATCAAAACGCTGCGCTGCTTTTATAAGACCCAGATTACCTTCGTTAATAAGATCAGGTAAGGTGAGACCTTGATTTTGATATTGCTTGGCAACTGAAACTACAAACCTAAGGTTGGCCTTAGTAAGTCTGTCCAAAGCTTTTTGATCACCAAGCTTAATTAATACAGCAAGCTTTACTTCTTCTTCGGGAGTTATTAGTTCTACTTTTCCAATCTCCTGGAGATATTTTTCTAAACTTTGACTCTCACGATTGGTGATAGATTTAGAGATTTTTAGCTGGCGCATGCTCATAAAAGCAGTTTTTATATAATTATAGAGTTAATATCCTGTTAAGAGGTTGTCACTATAACGTAATATAAATAAAAAAAATTGCTTAAATCGCTTAAAATGCGTACTCTACTGATTATTTGATAATTGTCAAATGACAGCATTAGCAGTAATTAAAAAAAATTAAATAAAACGCAAATAAATTACGGTAGTATTTTATTTTCTATTATTGCACAAACAGAATGATTTTTAAAAAAGAAGGATGAGCAAGAAAGTGAAATATACGTTGGAGTATCCTGTGAGATGTTCTCCGGTGATTTTGTACGAATTTTTATCAACGCCAAGTGGTTTATCGGAGTGGTTTGCTGACAAGGTAGATGAAGAGGAAGGGGTATTTACATTTTCCTGGAACGGATCAGAAGAAACAGCAGAAGTCCTGGAAAAAGAAGAAGCCAAACAGATCAAATTTCACTGGATAGATTCTCCGAAGGATGAATTTTTTGAATTTACGATTGAAAAGTCTGACGTAACAAATATTACAATCCTTGTGATCAATGACTTTGCCGAAAAAAAGGAAATAAAAGATCAAAGCCAGTTATGGGAAACCCAGGTTAAAGATCTTTTTTACCGCCTTGGTAATTAATCTCCATCAACATCAATAGTTCCTTAAACGTGGTAATAATAAATTCCGTAGCGGTTTCCCATTGCGTTAAATCAAGAAATTTAGCTATTTTAAAAAATGGCTGCTTACAGCAGTTTTCAAATTCACTAAAGTTGTATTGAGAAGCGGGTGTATAATTTGACGATTCAAAATGGTGTTGCCATTGATCATCACCGGTTGCAATGAAATATTTATGCTCGCATAAAAAATTGTAAGTATCCAAGGTTGGTTTAATAAATTTTTTTTGATGATCGCCGGAAAGATGAAGTGTTACTGAAAAAAAATTCCCCCACCAAAACATCGTTCTATACGCAAGAAAATTATTCTTCCAAAAAAATGAAGGATAATCTAGAATTAAATAAGGCAACAACCGGTAATTTTCACCCCGGGAAATTTTGCCTGATTGGTATTTTATGTTATCAGGAAAAAGATAGCTTTTTTTATCAACTTCCTTTTTAAGTTCAAGACTAATGTTATCAAACATTTCAAAAATCTTTTTTGTAATGCGATGTTTAGTTAAAATCCACTCGGTGTTAAGTATTACTTCAGTTTCCTTTTGCGAAAGGTGTAAATTCGTGCCCTCCATATTTATTTGTTATGTGTAAAGTTAAACGCTGAGCCTGTTGATTAAAAAGTTAGATATACTTATTCTTAAAGCTTTCCTGTGGCCTTTTCTTGGAACATTCTTTATTGCGCTCTTTGTACTAATGATGCAAACTTTGTGGAAGTATATTGACGATCTTGTAGGTAAAGGCCTGGATATGTTTACGCTTGGACAATTTATATTATATGCAAGCGCTACAATGGTTATGCTTGCTTTGCCAATTGCCATCCTTCTATCATCAATAATGACGTTTGGTAAGCTTGGAGAAAGCTTTGAACTGGTTGCTATAAAATCATCAGGCATTCCATTGCTGCGTTTTATGAGGCCGCTTTTTTTTGTAGCGCTTGTGTTATGTGGTGTTACTTTTTTATTTGCTAACTACGTTATACCCGTTGCTAATTTAAAATTTGCTGTGCTTTATAATGACATTTATAGAAAGAGTCCGGCCTTTGATTTAAAAGATGGTATTTTTTATAATGGCTTCAAAGGCTATTCCATAAAAATTGGCAAAAAAGAAAAAGATCGGTCAACGCTTTCAAATGTGTTGATCTATGAACAGAATTATGGCGTGCAGGATAATACCGTGGTATCTGAAAAAGGAAGAATGACTATTAGTCCAGATAAAAAGTTTCTCGAATTCACTTTACAAAATGGTCATCGTTATTCTGAAAAGGGTGAGATGGGAGATAATAATGAATTTGTACGCCTGGGTTTTAAAGAATATAAAAAGCTGTTTGATCTGGGCCAACTCGATATACAGCAAACAGCCGATAGTCTTTTTCGTACGGGATTCAGGATGCAAAATGCAAGACAGTTAAGCAAAACAATTGACTCGTTAGAAAAATTTCCTGATTCATTTCAGCGCCGTTCTAAACGTGAACTAAGCCTTTATTTTTCAGCCGTAAAGTACCAGGATAGTAATTTATCAATAGCAAAACAGTTGCCTGTAAAAAAAATAAAAAATTTTGATGCGCTTATACCTGACACTTTAAAGAAAGTCATAAATGACAGGGCTTTGAGTTCTTTAAATTCGATAAAAGCCATCACCCAAATAAGCGGCTCAGATTCTGAGTACCGTCAAAAAGAATTATTACTACACCAGATTGAATGGCATAAAAAGTTTTCCTTATCTGCAGCTTGCCTGGTCTTGTTTATTATTGGGGCGCCTTTAGGATCTATTATAAGGAAAGGCGGTTTAGGCATGCCGCTTGTTGTTGCTATTGTATTCTTCTTAATGTTTCATTTGCTAAATATGTTTGGGGAAAAATTTGTTAAGCAAGGGCTTTTATATCCCTTTGCCGGTACGTGGCTTCCGGTGATTGTGCTTACGCCTGTCGGGCTGTTTTTAACGTATAAAGCAACGCATGAGTCTCAACTTTTCAGCAAAGAGTTTTATTATCGAACATTTAAAAAAATTACGCCTTACATCACCCCCTTATTAATTAAGTTAAGAATCTTAAAACAAGCATCTATATAAATAATATGAAAAAGCAATCATCTCCACGCCGCCAATTTATTAAACAATCACTGCAGGGTACTGTCCTGATCGGTGCAGGCCTTTCTTCAGTGGGCGAAGTTTTGTCTTCCTGTTCTTCAGCCAAAGCTGTTACATCTGCGGGTTATAAAACCGGGTTTATGCAGGAACCTCTGCCTTACGCGTATACAGCTTTGGAAGATGTGATTGATGCAAAAACGATGGAGTTACATTATACAAAACATGCCGCTACTTATGCTAAGAATTTACAGGAAGCCGCTACAGCGGAAGACATAGATGCGTCAAAAGGTTTGGAAGATGTGTTAGCAAAAGTGTCTAAGTATACAGTTAAAGTAAGAAACAATGGCGGCGGCCATTACAACCACGAAATGTTTTGGAAATGTATGCGGCCTAAACAGGAAAATAACAAGCCTTCAGGCGCTTTATTGCAAGCAATTGAAAGCACTTTTACCTCTTTCGAAAATTTTAAAACACAATTTTCTGATGCCGGTAAAAATCGCTTTGGCAGCGGCTGGGCATGGCTGTATGCAGATGGCAAAATATTAAAAATTGGCTCTACGCCAAACCAGGATAACCCAATAATGGATGTAAGCGATATCAAAGGATTTCCTTTGCTGGGACTTGATGTTTGGGAACATGCTTATTACCTAAAATATCAAAATAAAAGACCGGATTATATCTCTAACTGGTGGAATGTAGTTAACTGGAATTATGTTGAGGAAAGATTTAATAAAATGACTTAATACAAATAAAATCACATCGGCCTAAATAGACTCAGCCTTTGCATCGAAGCACTATCTATGTAATGCAACAAATACAAAGGCTGATGAATTGAAAAGCAATCTGGGCACAAAATAATGATTGCTTAACATCTTTTCCAAAATTTTTTTGCTGGTTTTTTAACAGCATTTGTTAAGATTGAATGTAACCTTTACAACAACTTCAAAGTATCATTAATAATAGATTAAATTATAAACTATCACATGCAAGTCTGGCAAGAGTATCAACAAAAAAACAGGGAGAGGTTTCTTAATGAGTTACTGGATTTATTGCGTATTCCTTCTGTAAGCGCAAAAAAAGAGCACAAAGATGATATGATACGCTGTGCCGAGGCAGTAAAGAAATCCATCCTTGATGCCGGTGCCGACAAAGCTGATATTTATCAAACCGATGGCCACCCGGTGGTAGTTGCTGAAAAGATTATTGATCCCTCAAAGCCTACAGTGTTGGTATATGGCCATTATGATGTACAGCCGGCAGATCCGCTTAACTTATGGCACAGCGGCCCGTTTGAGCCGGTTATAAAAGATGATAAAATTTTTGCAAGAGGTGCATGCGATGACAAGGGACAGTTTTATATGCATGTGAAAGCGTTTGAAACTATGGTTACAACAAACACGCTTGAAACCAATATAAAATTTATCATAGAAGGAGAAGAAGAAGTAGGATCGCCAAATCTTGGGAAATTTGTGGCTGAAAATACCGGGCTTTTAAAAGCCGATGTTATTCTCATTAGCGATACGGCCATGCTCAGCATGGAGAACCCGAGCATAGATGTTGGTGTACGTGGTTTGAGTTATATTGAAGTAGAAGTTACCGGTCCGGATCGCGACTTGCATAGTGGTGTGTATGGCGGTGCGGTGGCCAACCCGATTACAATTCTTGCTGAAATGATCGCAAGCTGTCATGATGAAAATAATCATATCACTATACCAGGTTTTTATGATGATGTTGTTGAAGCAACACCGGAAGAAAGAAAATTAATGGCCGAAGCACCTTATAATGAAAATGAGTATAAGAAAGATTTAGGTGTGAAAGATCTTTGGGGCGAAAAAGGTTTTTCAACCAATGAAAGAACGGGTATAAGACCAACACTTGAAGTGAATGGTATTTGGGGCGGTTACCAGGGCGAAGGCGCTAAAACAGTGCTGCCTTCAAAGGCAACAGCAAAAATTTCTGCACGGCTTGTGCCTGATCAATCCTCCGAAAAAATAACCGAGTTGTTGCTGACCTATTTTAGAAAGATAGCTCCTGCAAACGTAAGCGTCAATGCATTTGAACATCACGGTGGCGAACCCTATATGACGCCGATTGACAGTAAAGCTTACAAAGCAGCTGCTAAGGCTATAGAACAAACTTTTGGCAAAGCACCTATACCCGTAAGAGGCGGCGGCAGTATACCAATTTGTGCTTTATTCGAAAAAGAGTTAGGTATTAAAGTCGTGTTCCTTGGCTTTGGGCTTGACAGTGATAATCTCCACAGCCCTAACGAAAAATTTGATTTGGCAAACTTTTATAAAGGCATAGAAACTATTCCTTATTTCCATAAATTTTTTGCAGAAAATAATTAGTTGAATAATAGAATTACAATAACAATGACGTACAAGATTATTTTAAAAAGTGTGTTGATAATGGCATTAAGCTGTTTGGTTTTTCAAAATGTAAAGAGCCAGGAAAAAGAAGAAGATAAAGTTGCTGCAGCGGCAAAAGTTATTAAAGATTTTACCACCATGAAGGAAAGTATTCCTGCAGAGCTTTTGAAAATTACTGAAGGCATTGTCGTCGTACCTAAATTGATAAATGCCGGTTTTGTGATTGCTGGTAAAAGAGGCAAAGGCATAGCGATGGTTAAGAATAGTGATGGCACCTGGAGTGACCCCACTTTTGTTACCATAACCGGTGGCAGCATTGGCTTCCAGGTGGGTGTGCAATCTATTGATCTTGTGCTTGTATTTAAGAATAGGGAAACACTTGAAAATATTGGTAAAGGCACTTTCACTTTAGGTGGTGACATATCTGTTACCGCCGGCCCTGTAGGGCGTAGCTCGTCGGCAACTACTGATTATAAATTGGAGGCTGAAGTATATTCCTACTCAAGAAGCAAAGGCATTTTTGCCGGCATAAGTCTGAGTGGTTCTGCCCTGGATGTAGATGCCAAGGCCAATAAAAATTTCTATGGCGAAGATGAAAGTGCTGAAGACATTTTTTCTAACAAAGATGACAGTAAAAATGCTTCAATAAAAGATATTAAAGAAACGCTGGGAGAGATGGATGAAAATAAATAAAAGAATTCTAAGACAACATTGGTACATCGATTATTAAGATTTCAGCATTGTCTGTTGCGTTAAAGTTTAAGGCGTCAACATCTGTAATAGCCAATGAATCACGTTTGTGCAATTCAATGTCATCTATCATAACTGACCCTTCTATAACAAATATAAAAACACCATTGCCCTGCTTTTTAAGATCGTAAGTAAACTCATGACCTTTTGTGAAATTACCTAAGGAAAACCAGGCATCCTGGTTAATCCAAACTGCGGACTCTTCATCAGGCGCCACAACAACCTGCCACATGTTTTGCCGTAACTCAGGATCGAATGTTTTTTGATCATATCTTGGCGAAATATTTTTATTTTTCGGCAATACCCATATCTGTAAAAAATTTACTTTTTCAGAGGGATCATGATTTTTTTCGGAGTGTTGAATACCGGTGCCGGCGCTCATGATCTGCACATCATTTTCCTTTATCACGGCTTTCGTTCCGGTGCTGTCTTCATGTTCAAGATCACCTCTTAGTGGTATAGAAACAATTTCCATGTTATCATGTGGGTGCGTTCCAAAGCCACGCCCACCGCTAACAATATCATCATTCAACACACGTAACACACCGAAATTCATTTTTTCAGGATTATGATAATGGCCGAAACTAAATGAGTGATGACTATCCAGCCAGCCAAAATTAGCACGACCTCGTTCTCCGGATTTTTGCAGTGTTGTTCTCATACAATTAAAGTTTTAATACCCAAAGTTATACGCAAAACAGCATTGATTATCTTGCGCCGCCCGGGCAATATTGTTTAAGATAAGAAGTGTACAAATTAGATAGATGTTCTCTCGTGCCTTCGCCTTCGCTTATGCTGTGTGTTCTGTTTGGGTACGGCATCACCTGGAACGTTTTATCATATTTTACAAGTTCATTGATCAGGGCTTCTGCATTACTGTAATGTACATTGTCATCGCCCGTGCCATGAACAAGCAACAAATTACCTTTTAAATTTTTTGCATAGGTTATTGGTGAGCCTTTTATATAAGGCTGCATATCTTCCTGACTTAAACCTGAGTATCGCTCGGTATAAATATTATCGTAATACAACAAATTGGTAACCGGCGCAATGGCAATGCCTGTTTTATAAATTTGAGGATATTGAAACAGGAGATTTAATGTTGCGGAACCACCGCCACTCCAGCCCCAAACAGCTACACGGTCTTTGTCAAACCAGGCTTTATCAAGAATTTTTTTCGCAGCCATGGCCTGGTCACGAATATTAACCTGGCCTACATGTTTGTAAATAGCCTTACGCCATTTAGTGCCACGCAATGACGGCGTTCCCCTGTTATCAACACTAATTTGAAAGTAGCCTTCTGCACTTAGATCGCCGTTATATAAAAAGTTATTTGGCCCGCCAAACTCATTTATCACCGTTGAAGAGGCCGGCTCGGTATATACAGAAAATACAACAGGATATTTTTTAGTACTATCAAAGTTCTCTGGCTTAGTGATCCAGGCGTCAAGCATTACACTATCATCTACAATTACTTTAAAAAAAGAAGTGCTGCTGCTGTCAACTTTTTTATAAGATTTTGCAATACTGTTTTTATCATCAAAAGGTATTTGATTTTCCATCACCAGCCATTCACCCGTTGGATAAATATCAATGCTTGAAAAACCATGATAAGCAAAATTTCCATCTGGAGAAATTTCATAAGTATTTGTGCCCTTAAGACCCTGTGGTGTTACCCGGCTTGCTGTGCCATCACCATTTATTAATGTTTTGTAGAGATAAGATTCTGTTGCATTTTCAGGCGATGCCATAAAATAAATTAAGTCATGCTCCCTGTCAATTAAAACAA
>JBDSRT010000099.1:0-13280 GCA_039929165.1 Ginsengibacter sp. | reverse complement strand
CCAGATTAATTCAGGGGGAACAACAAAGGTTGATCTTACCAAACTCCAATTAAAACCAGGCGTGTATATTCTTAAAATCAATTCTGACAATAAGCGGAACGATATTCAAAAAGTAGTGATACAATAAAATTTAAGAGGTATGAGAAACCAAGCTCATACCTCTTAAATTAGTTAAATGTCGTTGTAAAAAATAACTTATAAATTCTGCTTGACAACGCTGGCTAAAAGATCTGCCCAAAGCATGTATTGCTTCCCCGAGGGATGCAGGCCATCTTTTGCTTCATAGTCGCTGCCAGCAATAGCATTTCTTGATATCGGTGTTATATCAACATAGTTTACACCAATTTCAGCTGCTATTTCTTTATTAGCTTTATTGTATTCGTCAATCTCACTGGATATTTGCGAGCTGTTTAGGTTTTGAGCAAATGTTGTTAGGCTATAATCGGGTATTGATAGAATATATACGCCTTTTTTATCGTTGCCTGTGTAATAAATGGCAATGTCAACCAACTGTCTAAACTCCAATTTATAATCTTCTAAGCCAAGCTGCTGGTACTGAGTATTAACACCTATCAATAAAGAGACAATATCAAATTGACCTTTAATAGGATAATTTGTTAATGAGTTGATCAGATTGGCTGTTGTCCATCCGGTTACTGCTATAATATGTGGCTCATTAATTTCAACACCAAGTTCTTTTAACCTAACAACAGTTTGATTTGGAAAACGATCTTCCTGATTAACAGACTGTCCTATGGTGTAGGAATCTCCAAGCGCCAAATAAGTTTTAGCACTATCAGTAGTTTCCTGTTGCAGTTGTATAATTGTCGGCACTGGTAATTGTTTACCACAAGATGTGTTCAAAAATAAAGTTGCCGCCACAAAAATGGATGATATCCGGGTGTGCATAATTATCTTCAACATATACGCACAATTAGCAAAAAAGATTTTATAAACGTATTACTTATACAAAATCTCGTAGTATTCATTTGCCATACGGTTACTATCAAATTGAAACTGAACATCCCGCATACCATTCTTTACTACTTGTCTCCAGGTATCTTTATCATCGTAATAAAGCGGAAGTATTTCGTTTTCCAAAATTTCATAGATCTTGTTTAGATCATATTCATCCTGTTGTTGCGTTGACATATTTTGGTAGTCAACAGTAGGGACAACAAAACCATTGTTACCATGATTTATAAACTCACAAATCCAGCCATCATTGGTACTAAAATTAACTGAACCATTCATAGCCGCCGTCATACCGCTGGTGCCGCTGGCCTCCCTGGGCACGCGTGGGTTGTTGAGCCATATATCTGATGCTTGTTTTAAGCGCTTACTTAAAGTAAGTTCATACCCTGTGCATACAGCCACATTATCGTATTGCTTACTTAAATATACAAGCTGGTTAAAATCACTAATTGCAGGTTGATCCAGCGGGTAAGGTTTCCCGGCCCATACAATTTGAACAGGATACTTAGTGTTACTCAACAATGCCTGAAATCTTTTTAGATCCCTGGTAATGAGTTCGGCTCTTTTATAGCCGGCAAATCGCCTTGCCCACACAATGGTTAACACATCGGGGCTCATAAGTTTGCCCGACTGGTCAGCTACGATGTCTAATGCTCTTTTCTTCAAATAACGTTTTCTATCATCAAACCACGCATCGTTACCTTCCTCTTTAGCTTTATACAATTGCTTATCTGCCCAATAGCGCCAGTTTTGGGCATTAGTTATGGCCTTTATTTCACAAATATCTTCATACTTGTTCCACATCTGGCGACTAACTTCTCCATGAAGTTGAGATACACCATTTGCAAGATGAGCAAAGTGGAACGCCGCAAGTGAGTGATTAAATAAATCATCATGAATGCCGGTTAGGCGCCTAACCTCGTCGACAGACATACCACAGAAGTAACTCATTTTTTCGCACAAATACATATCATGCTTTTCGTTACCCGCTTCTTCAGGCGTATGAGTTGTAAAAACCATACGTTTTTTTACTTCCTCGATATTGCCGAACTTTTTATATAGATAAAACCCAGCGCTAACGGCATGTGCTTCGTTTAAATGATAGAGTTCCGGGTCAAAGCCAATTTCATCCATAAGCGTGGCACCACCAACACCTAACAAAATAAACTGGGCAACTTTAGTAGCTACATTGCCATCATAAAGCCTATGAGATATTGTCTGCGAAACGTAATCGTTCTCTGGTAAATCAGTAGTTAAAAGAAATAACGGTGCGCTGTTAAATGTCTCGGGGTTTAAATAATAAGCCTTAACCCATACCGGGTGATCATGAATAGAAATTGAAAATTTTATTCCGGTATCTTCTAAAAAGTTATATGTTTTTTCAATCCACTTAACTTCAAGTGTCTGATCATGATTTCGTGCCTGGTCATAATAGCCGTTCTTCCAAAGTATACCAATGCCTATTAAATTTTGTTTAAGTTCATAAGCACTGCGAAGATGTGAGCCGGAAAGGTAACCAAGGCCACCGCTATATATTTTTAAAGGCTGATGAATTGCAAATTCCATTGAAAAATAAGCCACCTTTTTGGTGTAAGGTTCATTTGCCTGGTAAGGCACTTTGTAGTTTTCGAATGTCATAATGGGGGTTTCGACTGAATAAGTTTGCAATATAAAATGAAATTATTGGAATCCGTTTTCCATTCTATATATATTAAACTGATTAGATTAGTAAAGAATATAGAACGACACAGAATAGAAAAAATTTCATGTCAGTTAATCTAATGAATTAATAATGGCCGTAGCTTCAATTTCAATTAAAAGAGACGGGTTAATTAAAGCAGTGACCTGCACCATGGATGTAGCCGGTTTAATTATCCCAAAAAATTGCTGATGAGCTTTTGCTACGTGTTCCCATTTACTTATATCGGTAACATACATTCTTGTTCGCACCACATCATTTAAAGTTGCGCCAAGCGCTTCAAGTGAAAGTTTAATACTCTCCAGCACACATACGGTTTGGGCATAAATATCATCCTTACCAATTAATTCATCTCCTCTCATTGCCGTTGTGCCGGACACTTCTATAATATTTCCGGATTTTATAGCACGGGAATACCCGACTACATCTTCCCACGGCGTACCAGACGAAAATTTCTGTATCATGTTTTGAAGTTAGCGTTAAACGTGTCAATTTTTATTTTTAGATTTGTCTAAAAATAATTTACAGCTTCATGAAATTTTCAATAAGCGAAGAGAATTACATTAAAAGTATCTATCATCTTCAGTCCCATACTGGAATGGTAAATACTAATTCACTGGCTAAGGAATTGAACACCAGGCCTGCTTCAATAACAGACATGCTCAAAAAATTGAACGCAAAGAAATTATTAAATTATGAGAAATACCATGGCTTTAAATTAAATGATGCCGGTAACAAACTCGCCCTACATATTATAAGAAGGCACCGCCTATGGGAATACTTTTTAGTAAAAAAGCTTGATTTTGCCTGGGATAAGGTTCATGCAATTGCAGAAGAACTTGAACATGTTGGCAGCATTGAACTTATTGAAAAATTAGATGCCTATTTAGATACGCCAACTGTTGATCCACACGGAGATCCTATACCAGACATCCACGGCAAATTGCCCTCTATCAAACAAATTAATCTTTATGGCATAGCCCTAAAAAAATCAGTTACTGTAAGTTCCGTCAGCAACCAATCTCCCCAAATGCTGGATATGCTTAAACACTATAATATAGGTATAGGTACTAAACTTACTGTAACCAAAGTATTCGATTTTGACGGATCAATACAGGTAAAAATTTCAAAAATGCCTGATTGTGTGATAAGTGAGCAGGTAGCTAAAAATATATTTGTATATCATGATTAACAGAACAGTTGCTGACAAATCGCTTAGCGAAGTACATGAAACAGTTGATACAAAACGCCTGGTTGGCTGGCGCCGCATCTTTTCTTTTATAGGCCCAGCCTATCTTGTAAGCGTTGGTTATATGGATCCTGGCAACTGGGCCACTGATCTAGCCGGCGGCAGCAAATTCGGTTATAAACTTATATGGGTTTTATTGATGAGTAATCTCATGGCTTTATTACTGCAGGGATTGTCGGCAAGGTTGGGTATTGTAAGAGGTCGGGATCTTGCTCAGGCAAACCGTGAAGTGTATCCAAAGGTTGTAAACTTTATGCTCTACCTCTTAGCTGAAGTTGCCATTGCAGCCTGCGATCTTGCCGAAGTGTTGGGCATGGCAATAGGTATACAGTTGCTTACAGGTTTGCCATTGATCTACGGCGTATCTATTACAATATTAGATACATTTTTGTTACTGTATTTGCAGAAGCTCGGTATGCGGAAAATGGAAGCGTTTATTATAACATTGGTGGCGATTGTTGCAGTGTCTTTTCTAATTGAAATTATTTTAGCCGAGCCTTCAATCAACGAAGTTGCCAAAGGTTTTATCCCTTCTGCTCTTAATAATGAAGCGCTATACATTGCCATCGGAATTATTGGTGCCACTGTTATGCCGCATAATCTTTACCTGCATTCAGCCCTAGTGCAAACGAGAAAGATTAATAGAACAGATATAGGTATAAAGCAGGCTTTGAAGTTCAACATGATTGATACAACAGTTGCTTTGAACATTGCTTTTCTTGTAAATGCTGCCATATTAATTTTAGCTGCGGCAGTTTTTTATAAATCAGGTAACTCACATGTTGCAGAAATTAAAGAAGCGCATCGTTTGCTGCCGGGTTTTTTGGGTAATCTTGCGCCGATACTGTTTGCTGTGGCACTTATTGCCGCCGGTCAGAGTTCAACAATTACAGGCACTCTCGCCGGCCAGATTATAATGGAAGGCTATTTAAGCCTGCGCATAAATCCTTTAATGCGAAGACTTATTACGAGGTTGCTGGCAATTACACCTGCATTGATAGTTATTCTTGTTTATGGCGAAGATAAAGTAGATGCCTTGTTAGTGTTTAGCCAGGTGGTACTAAGCCTTCAACTAGGGTTTGCCATCATTCCATTGATACATTTTGTAAGTAACAAAACTACCATGGGCAACTTCGCTATAAAGCCGCTTACAAAAGTTGCGGCCTGGATAATAGCGGCCGTACTCATATATCTTAATGGCAAAATGTTGCTTAACGAAATCAACGGAATTTTTACCGACGGTTTTTTGTATCAGCAAATTATTGTTTCCATTGTAGGATTAGTATTTGTTTGTTTGCTGGCTTATATTATTCTACAGCCATTTATTTATAAACCAAAAATTTTGCCATCAATTGAAATACATAAATTGAAAGAAGATCCTCCAAAGCTTGAAATACCTGAGTTCAAAAAAATTGCTGTGGCACTTGATTTTACTAATAGCGATAGCAAATTAATTTCTTATGCAATGGGACAAGGCAATAAAGCAACTAACTATTTATTAATTCACATTGTTGAAAGTGCTTCTGCAAAGTTGCACGGCAACCAAAGTGATGATTTTGAAACAAGAAAAGACCAGGAGAAATTAGATTTTTATGTTGATCACTTAAAGTCAAAGGGCTTTGCAGTGCAAGGGAACCTCGGTTTTAAAAACAGGGCTAAAGAAATCGTAAGAATTGTGAAAGAAAATGAAGTTGACATGCTGGTTGTTGGGGCGCACGGGCATACGGGTCTTAAAGATTTTATTTACGGAGAAACGATAAATAGTGTGAGACATGAACTGAAAATTCCCGTGTTGGTCGTTCATCTATAAACCTAAAGCGTCTTAACGGCTAAGGTTATCCTGTTATTCCATTTCTGTTGCAAAGCAGCATTAATGCTGTGGTCAGTTTCTTTATCGTACTGATTTTGTAAGTCAGAATTCTCTTTAAACACTTTATCGAAAATTGAAGACAATAATTGCTGATAGTTAACCAAAGTAAAGTTTGCATCTCTGTAATCTTCACAAAGCTTTGCCGCTGATAACCGGGTAATATCAAAGTGATGTTGTTCATGTAACAAATGATAAGCTGAATTAACCGTTGGCTTCTTCCATGAAGCGTGCTTATCGAAAAAGGTGTAGACATAAATATTTAGGTTCACTTTTGAATCAACCATATTCATGTCTGCGTTAAATGCAAAACCAGATGCTGTAACCGCGCCGCCAAAATGATTCATTACAGGTGCGCCTTGAAAATCGTTCCAGGTAAGTTTGCGATCAACATTATAATAAATGGTATCACTATTTGCAGCAGCAACTTTATTCAGCATAATAACCTTCACTGAAATCTTTTGTGAGTAGGATACAAATGATGTAATAATGATAAAAATTAGAAGAGATGCTTTGTGGCGCATTTAGGTGTACAGAAATTATTCCTGTAAAATTGCACACAAGATTTTATATAAAAAGTTAAAGGTTAGAGTAATTCCTTAGACCATTATTTGCTAAGGTTATGATTGCATTTATGTCAATATTATTCATGCATTTGAAATGACCCTTAGGACATTTATCATAACCAATTTTACTGCAGGGCCTGCAATACAAATTATTTACCTGAATTACATCATAAGGTGTTTCAAACGGCGTCATCCCAAAAGCCGGCACTGTATTTCCCCAAATAGAAATTATATACTTTTTGTATGCTGCAGCAATGTGCATGAGGCCTGTATCATGGCTAATAACAAATCTTGATCGCCTCACAAGGTCAGCGGATTCATTCAGTTTAAATTTACCACAGGCGTTATAAATTTTAGTTTTGTTTGACTTTGCAATTTTTTCACCGTTAAAAAAATCTTCCTGCGCACCAAGCAAAATTATAGGATGATCAATTTTTTCGCAAAGCTCAGCAAGCTTTTTAACCGGCAGTTTCTTTGTATTATGTGCCGCCCCTATAACAATGCCAATAAACCCTTGCGAATGTGATGTAGGTATATCATCCTGGTTTACTTTCTCTGCATCATCAATAAAATAATCAAGTCCCTTGTTATCGTATGTAACTGCTAAACTTGAAACAGTTGCCATGTAACGTTCAACGATGTGGCGTTTTGGAAGTGTATTGATTTTCAGATTAGTTAGCAACCATTTTTCTACGTTCAGTTTATTGAATGATACTGCTTTTACTTCTCTTAAAGTTTGCTTCAGACGTAATGTTCGCAGATTATTATGCAGATCAATGATCAAATCAAATTGTATTACTTTAAGTCTATCAATAACCTCATCAAAATCTTTTACTATTGTATGTATTGAAGTGAGATAGGGATTGTTGATAATTACTGGCAGGAAATTTTTTTTCGTTAGGTAATGAATTTCTGCATTCGGGAACTTTTGTCTAAGACAACGAATCAACGGCGTGGTTAAAACGATATCTCCAATTGATGAAAATCGGACAATGAGGAATTTCATAATGTTATATCAACGAAAGTTTCAAGCTTCAACATAATTCAAATCTTTTCCAAAGGTTTCGTCTGCTGATATAGCAGAAACCAAGGCAATTAATAAAACAATACCACCGGTGATTATACCACTTGTCAGGTAGGTAAAATAATTCTGAAGCCAGTTAAAGAGAATTAGTAAAAGTGGTAAAGATCCTCTAACCATATTTGGAACTGTAGTTGCAGCCGTAGCTCTTAAATTGGTGCCAAATTGCTCAGCAGCCATTGTTACAAAAATGGCCCAAAAGCCACTGCTGAAGCCAAGACCAGCGCAGATAAGATATAATGCAGTTGTTGATGTATTTTCATTTTGAAGAAAATATAAAGTTATCATTACTGCTGATAATGCATAGAATACATAAAGTGTTTTTTTCCTGCTGCGGAGATATTGACTTAGAAGACCTGCGGATAAATCACCGATAGAAATAGCTACGTAAGCAAACATAATCGCCTTGCCTGGCATTATTTCTTCTTTAATACCAAACTTTGCAGCGAATGTATTAGAGAACGCGACGAGTATACCGATCACATACCACGTTGGTAAGCCAATTAAAATACTGGCTATATATTTTTTGAATCTCGTAGAATTATTAAAGAACATTAAAAAATTTCCTTTGGAAACTTCGCTATGCTTTAAGTTTTTAAACATGTGCGATTCAAACACAGATACTCTTAGAAACAACAATAAAATACCTAAGCCGCCACCAATAAAATAACATACACGCCAGTCAAATTCCTGAGAAATAAAATAGGCCACCACGGCACCTGTTAAGCCAATACCTGCTACAAGTGCAGTTCCTATTCCTCGCTTTTCTTTTGACATAAGTTCAGAAACTAAAGTAATACCGGCACCCAACTCACCGGCAAGGCCAACGCCGGCAAAAAAACGAACCCAGGCATACTGATCAACAGTTGTTACAAAACCATTTATGATATTGGCTATAGAATATAAAATAATAGAGCCAAAAAGCACACTTAACCTGCCTTTCTTATCGCCCATAACACCCCATATAATTCCACCAATCAGCAGACCAATCATCTGGATACTGATTATAAATTGGCCGCTGGAGTTTATGCCCTCTGCGTCAAGGCCAAGAGATTTTAAACTTGGAACTCTTACTATATTAAAGAGCAGGAGATCATATATATCAACAAAATAGCCGAGGGCCGCTACCAATACAGCCAGCGAAAAAAAACCGCTTTTATTTTCCTGCGTCTTCTGCTCCGGATTCAACTGCAATATTTTCGCTTTTGGGTTTACTTAAAAAAACTTTCCAGATAATAGGAAGCGTGGTTAATGCAACAATAGCAATTACAATCACTTCAAGATGTTCCTTAAGATCGAAATTAAATTGGTTGTAAATCAGCTTTTGTAAAAAGTGCCCACCAAGCAGCATGCTACCAACCCAAAGCATGCAGCCTACAATGTTGTAATAGGCAAATTTCTTTTTATCCATCGCTACTATGCCCGCAACAATTGGCGCAAACGTTCTTATGAAAGGCACAAACCTGGCAATGATTATAGCGCCACCGCCATTTTTTTCATAAAAATCATGTGCCTGGCGCAAATACTTTTTCTTGAAAAATAAAGTGTCTTTACGTTCATACAAAAACGGCCCGCTTTTTTTGCCGAACCAATAGCCAACAAAGTTTCCCAAAATACCCGCCAGTGTTATGATTACCCAAAGAATCAATAAATCAATCCACTGATTATGCGCCTGGCCCAACGCAGCATCAATAATGTCTGAACTGTAAATACCTGTCACGAAAAGCAGCGCATCGCCAGGCAAAAAAAATCCGGCGAATAAACCGGTTTCGGCAAACACAATAAAGATGATCATCCATAAGCCACCATGCTCTATATAAAATTGCGGGTTAAGCAGGTCTTTAAAATTGATACCCAGGAGAGTGATATACTGCACAGTGTTTATTTATAACTTGATGAAGTTGTATTGGCCGCTGAACTTTTTATAATAAAGCATTGCCGCAACATTGATAATATTATCTAACCATCTGTAAAAAAATAACTAAATAGCTGACGACCTATATAATGATTTCGTCTCTCATAATTGTAACTCAAATATCTAATATCTATTCGATAATAGCATCTGCCTCCTGTTCATTAAAAGCCAATGCTTTGTTATCATCAAATTCACCTTCCCACCTCGCTATTACACAACTGGCAAGGGTATTGCCAATAACATTTACAGATGTTCTGGCCATATCCATTAATTCATCTATACCATAAATAGCCATTATCGGCCATAACGGAAAGTTAAAAGTACTGGCAGTTGCAATCAATATTACCAGGGACGCCCTGGGTACAGCGGCTACGCCTTTACTGGTAAGCATTAGTGAAATACCTATTAAAAATTGTTCGCCAAATGACAAATGCAAGCCTGCGGCCTGCGCAACAAATACCGAGGCTAATGCCAGGTACAATGTAGTTCCGTCAAGATTAAAGGTGTAACCAGTTGGTATAACGAAAGAGACAATTTTACGAGGCACGCCAAATTTCTCCATGTTCTCCAGGGCCTTAGGTAAAGCCGAATCGGAACTGGTTGTCGCAAAGGCGATTGACACCGGTTCCCTTATGGCCTGAACGAATTTTTTTATCGGCACTTTGGCTACCCATATTGCAATAGGTAATAACACAAACGATATAAAAGCAATTAAAGAGAGATATAATGTGAAAAGAAGAAGGGCAAGATTTTTTAGAATATCTATACCCAGGTGACCAACAGTTACTGCGATGGCTGCGCCAACTCCAAATGGCGCAAAGTACATTATGATGTTGGTAAACCTGAACATCGTTTCAGCCAGGCTTTCTGCAAACTCAAGCATGGGCTTTTTCTTACGCTCACTTAACAGTGCCAGCGCAATACCGAATATTACACTAAAAACAACAATGGGTAATACATTGCCTTCGTAAATAGACTTAATAATGTTTTCAGGGAAAATATCAATTATATGATCTTGCCATGGTTTTATTTTGGCTTCAGGTAATTCTTTCAAAAGATTTTGCGGCACTATGATGCCAACGCCTGCCTTTGTAATATTTATAAAAATTAATCCAATTAATAATGCAATTGTAGTAACCACTTCAAAATATAAAAGTGATTTCCAGCCCATACGCCCAACCTGTTTTAAATTTGAATGGCTGGCTATCCCTACTACCAGAGTTGCAAATAGTAAAGGAGCCACAATTGTTTTTACTAACCGCAGAAATATCTTACTAAGGAACTGCAGATTTTGCGAAAAGGCAGGAAAGTCAAGACCAATTTCAACACCGATAACCATGGCAGTTAATATCCAGGTGGTTAATGATTTTTTATACAGGGCAAAAAATATAAGGCTTGCAACAAAAATCCATCTGATAATCAGCAGGGTGTTACCCGGTATAGTTATCCAATTTTGCAGGTGAAGAAAATGCAGGATACCTACTACTGTAAATAGAATAATAGAAAGAAACCCGGTCTTGCGTTTATTCATGTGAAATACTGTAGTAAGGTTTCAAAACTAAAGGTTTACTTTCATTTATTGCTAAATCAAAGAAATCAGTTTTCGTGGTAGCCTTTAATAAATCTTTTGTTCCTTTTTAAAGGAAATCATTATTTTCAGGCTGTTTATAAAGATTAGAAAATTCTATAAATACAATCTTCCGCTTATGAGCTTATTTGTTAGAAAGCCAATGTACGCCTTAATGAATGAGGCACAGGAATCGGGAACGAACACATTGAAACGAACTTTAGGGGCCGGGGGATTGATTGCATTGGGGATTGGTGCTATCATTGGCGCAGGTTTATTTTCAATAACCGGCATGGCAGCTGCAAATCATGCAGGGCCTGGTATAACTATTTCTTTTATTGTTGCTGGCTTCGGTTGTCTTTTTGCCGGCTTGTGCTACGCAGAATTTGCTTCAATGATACCTGTTGCAGGTAGCGCTTACACTTATAGTTATGCAACAATGGGTGAATTTATTGCCTGGATAATTGGATGGGATCTTGTATTAGAATACGCAGTCGGCGCAGCTACAGTCGGTATAAGCTGGAGCCGGTATCTGGTCAAATTTCTTGAGGGCTTTAATGTTCATCTTCCTCATAACTTAACCGTAGGGCCATGGGATGGTGGGATAATTAATTTACCCGCTGTATTTATCATCGTTTTAATGAGTTCTCTATTGATTAAAGGAACAAAGGAAAGCGCATTTGTTAATGCAATCATCGTAGCATTAAAGGTAACTGTTGTATTAGTATTTATTTTTCTTGGTTGGAAATATATTAATAACGATAATTATAATCCCTACATTCCTGATAATACCGGCACTTTTGGTGACTTTGGATTTAGCGGTATTATTCGGGCCGCAGCTATTGTTTTCTTTGCTTATATTGGTTTTGACGCGGTGAGTACCGCAGCCCAGGAAGCAAAAAATCCTAAACGTGATATGCCGATTGGCATTTTAGGATCATTGGCTATTTGTACCATTTTATACATATTGTTTGCCCATGTAATGACCGGCGTTACAAGCTATACAACATTCGCCGGCAAAGATGGTATTGCACCTGTTGCAGTAGCTATTGAACATATGGGCAGGCCAGATGCCGCCGGAATTATTCAACCTGATTACCCCTGGCTTAACCGGGCAATTCTTGTAGCAATTCTTGCAGGGTATTCTTCTGTAATATTAGTAATGCTCATGGGGCAAAGCAGAGTATTTTTTAGCATGAGCAAAGACGGATTGATACCAAAAGTATTTTCGAGTGTCAATCCAAAAACACAAACACCGGCAAAAAGTAATTTATTATTTATGCTTTTTGTAAGCCTGTTTGCTGCATTTGTACCTGCAAGAGTGGTTGGAGAAATGACAAGTATAGGTACACTATTCGCCTTTATATTGGTATGTATTGGCGTATGGGTAATGCGGATTAAAATGCCTGAATTACCAAGAGCTTTTAAAACCCCTCTCGTTCCATTAGTTCCCATATTAGGAATAGGTACCTGTTTGTTTATGATGGTGTTTTTGCCTATGGATACGTGGATTCGCCTACTGGTTTGGATGTTGATTGGTTTGGATATTTATCTGGTTTATGGCGTTAAAAACAGTCACCTGGGCGATGGAACAGCAAATAGAAAAGGAATGAAAACAGCCAATGTTACTGGTCTTGCACTGGCTCTTATTTTAATCATTGTTGGGTTTCTTCACCAATATACTGTTGGCTTTGATTCGGATAAAACTTTACTTTATATTGCTATAATATTTGCAGCTGTTCATCTTGCTGTTTTTGGTAAAAAACTCCTTAGTCAGAGAGGCTATTAGTTTATTTTGCTGGGTTAGAAGGTGAATATCTTAAATCAAGCGGAGAATCCTTTTTTATCCCAAATTGAAAAAGGCAGTAGTATGTACTATGTTTGAGCCAGACACTAAGCTGGCTCTGTTATTAATTAGATTTGTTTATTTATATATTTCGGATAGAGGCAAAAAACAAGCTAAAGTATTAAAAGTTGTGTTGCATATAAATACTTATGCTATCAGATTACTTTGTCAAAAAACTTTTTTTGATAAAGTGGTTGAGAGGATATATAATTTTATTGATAGCAATTTGGAAAGGTATATTACAATATTTCTTATTACAGGTAGCCCACACTAACTTATATTCTCATTTACCCCTTTTGTCCGCAAATTTTCAGTGTTGGTCTATTGATTGTAATGAGCGTGCTCATTCTTAGTAATGTACTTTTCAGTTATCATTTAGCATAACAGTTTTCAACCTTCAAAATTTCCCGCTAAGCATTCATGCGCTCAACTGGCTTGTATTAATGCCTGGTCTTAATGGTCTTCAATTGGAAGATCATTGATACATCCGCCAATGATCATATTTGTTACCACTT
>JBDSRT010000098.1:0-2713 GCA_039929165.1 Ginsengibacter sp. | reverse complement strand
AAAGATTTTCCGTTACCATACGCTGATGCAACAGCCCTTGAAGCCAGGTGGCGGGGTCCTAACGGTTTTTCTTCGGAAGATTTAAGAGCAGTGGTGCCGTCTATAAGGTACGCCGATACAGGCTTATACTTATTAAGTCAATTATATTATTATGGATGTACTTCTTCAGATACTTTTTTTGTAAAAGTGTATCCATCCACAACCGTTACGACTCAAACGGAATATGGAATTTGCGAGGGTAAGTCCATTAATTTTTCGGCGTCAGGGACAGGCACTTTTAAATGGACGCCATCAAACGGGCTGTCAAATGATGCTATACCCAATCCTGTTGCTACACCAAAAGACTCTATACTCTACAGCTTAATGGTTACAAATGCTTATGGTTGTAAAGATTCAGCTTATGTAAAAGTAAATGTTTACCGAAATCCATTGACAGATGCGGGCCCGGATAGAACTATTGTTGCGGGAGATACTGTTTTGCTTACGGGATCGGTAAGCGGGATAGATATAAATTATTCATGGACTCCGACAAATTTCATTGACAATCCCAATAAGAGAACCCCTAAAGTGTTTCCGCCTGAAAGTATTGAATACACTTTAGCGGCTACTTCCAATGTTGGCTGCGGCTCTTCATTATCGAGCGTAAAAATCAATGTTTATACATCCATTTTTATACCTAACGGATTTTCGCCGAATGGCGACGGCATAAATGATGACTTTAAAATATTTGCCATAGACGGCTATAAGCTCAATAAATTTTTGATTTATAATCGGTGGGGTCGTGTGGTGTTCTCAGCCAAAAATCCTTCGGACGCCTGGGATGGCAATGCTAAAAATGAAATGCAGCCGGAAGGAACTTATTTGTATTTATTGGAGATAGAAAATTCACAGGGGCGAAAGATCATAAAAAAAGGCCCGTTAACGCTTGTGCGTTAGAAGATGGATATTCAAAACATGATAAACATTCATGTACTAATTTTAGATTACTAAACTGCCATCTTACGGCAGACAAAACTATAACGATGCTTAAAGTCTATAAACAAACTGGTGTTTTTCTTTTGTTTTCAATTCTTTCATCTACCGGCTTAATCGCTCAACAAAATTTACAGGATAAACTAGACGCTTTTACCGCAAGGCTTGTAACAAATATTAGAGATCAATCCAGGCCACAGGCATTTTTAACTGCCGATAAATCAATATATAAAACAGGCGAGAGCATTTGGTTCAACGCCTTGCTTTTAAATTCTATATCGCAAAAAATAACTACCAAAACAAAGTATGTTTTTGTTGATCTTGTTAATGATGAAGATAGTATAATTGTATCTGTATTGCTTGATGCGGCTAGACAACAACTGAGTTCAAAAATTGTAATACCTGACGCAATATCAACAGGCCACTATTGGCTCAGAGCGTACACTATGCAAATGATTGCTGTTGATTCCAATTTGAGTTCGGTAAAGCCAATATATATTTTCAACACATCAACTGAACCGGAAGACAAAATTAATCGTGCAAAAAATAATAAGGCTAATGTTGATGGCAAACCTCTTATTAATTTTTTTCCTGAAGGCGGCAACGTTATTACGGGAGCAAATTCTAAAGTTATAGTTTCTGTTGCCGATGATAAAGGCAAACCTATAGCGGTTGAAGGTGTTATAAAAGATAGTCGTGATTCTATTGTTACACGTTTCTCTGCCAGCGAAACTGGCCTGGGCCAGTTTGAATATGAACCGGCACGGGTAAGACAATATAAAGCTTTTATAAAGTGGAAAGGACAGGAATATTCTTATCCATTGCCTGCCTTCAACTTCAAGGCCGGTCGGCTCTCAATTGCATCAAATGCTAATAACAACAGGTTAATGAGAGTATTACTTGAAGACTCCATTTATTCGAATAATTTTTTAAGTTATGTTGTAGGTATCGCAAAAGACAGCCTTTGTTTTGCAAGTATTGGCAAAGGCCAATACGAGTTCAACATACCAGATGAAAAACTTCCTGCCGGTATTACCACGCTGTATTTACTTGATAGCAATTTTAATTTGTTAAGTGAACGAAGTGTTTATAACAGGGAGAATGCTTTTACAATAAATGGATCTGTTGATAAAAAAAATCCGGAGCCCAATCAAGCTGTTGCAATGAACGTTTCGATGACTAACAATGAAAAGACTGTGTCAACTATTTTAAATGTACGGGTTACAGATTCTCTTTCCGCAGATGTGGCAGAAACATGCAGGCTATCAGCGGTTAATAAGATTAATTCTGAATCATTTAATAATTACTTTTTATCACATCTAACATGCTTAAGTGAAGCAGAACTGGATATGCTGATGTTGTTATGTAAAACTGACCTGTATAAAAATAACAAAGATGTTTTGGGGGTCGACAATAGTTCGGATAGCATTTTAGATATCAGTGGCATTGCATTAGTTGATAAAGATCATCCTGCGGCAAATACTGTTATAACCTTACTATCAAATAGCGGCAATGGTTTATTTGCAACAGATACAACAGATAATTCAGGTAAATTTTATTTTAATGTTGATGGGTACATGGATAACACGGAGTTCTCACTAAACACTAAGACGGCAGCGGGTAAAAAGCAGGTAAAGTTTATAGTGAACCCATTAAAATGGCCTAAGTTTAAAACACCCGCTGTTTTCAAACAACAACTAATTCCTGAAGCGTCATTAAAAAAATTTCGCAGCATTTATGC
>JBDSRT010000097.1:0-5092 GCA_039929165.1 Ginsengibacter sp. | reverse complement strand
TACGCAAGGCTGCACAAACGAATTTGTAATTAACAACCAGAACCCGAAAATCAAAGCCGCTGATATATTTTTCACATATCACATGTCTCCCAAATTTTCTTGCCGCTTCCAATGCTTTTTCAGCCTGTTCTACAGTAGTGATATTAGTAGTTGCTCCTTTGCCATGATTCCCGTTTATAGGCTTTATTACCATAGGGAAACCTACCGATCTAACAGCACTTTCAGCAGTTTCATCTCCATAAATAATTACGCCTTTTGGCACAGGAATTTCGGCAGCACTTAAAAGATTCTTTGTTTCTTCTTTATCTCCTGCAATATCCACAGCTATTGAGGAAGTAGTACTTGCAATAGTGGCTCTTATTCTTTTTTGATTTATGCCATAGCCGAGTTGTACAAGGCTTTGTTTGTTCAACCTTATATAAGGGATACCTCTTCTGACAGCTTCCTCAACAATACTGCCGGTAGATGGACCGAGGCGGGTGTCCTCCCTGATTTCACGCATACGTTGAATGTCTTCGCTAAAGTCGTAAGTTTCATTTTTCGTTAAGGCGTGAACTAATCTAAAAGCAGATTCGGCCGCATAAACACCAGCTTCTTCTTCCATATAATCAAATACTACAAAGTATTCGCCGTGTTTGCCGGTTGTGCGAGTGCGGCCAAACCCCAAATCCATTCCAGCAACAGTTTGTAACTCCAAAGCAACATGCTCAATTATATGCCCCATCCACGTGCCTTCCTCAACTCTTAATAAAAAGCCGCCAGGCACTAATTCACTACACCTATGATCATACAAACCCGGTAAGGCTTCCTGTAATTTCTCTTTGAATCCCGGAATTTTATTTGATGGTAAGTCTTCCATCTCCTCAAGGTCAATTTTCATTTGTATTAGCTTAGGCCGCCTTACGCTCCAATAGTTAGGCCCTTTCAGAACTTTAATTTCTAAAATCTTCATACTTTATATTTGGCTTATGCAGAATTTGGTGTGAAATGTGCGTTGGTTCAGTAGATCAAATAACAGGAAGATAATAAAAACCATATTCAAAAAAAAACCATACCATACGTCAAAGCTGTTTATTCGTTTACTTTACATTTGGCGTCAGGTTGGTTTTTGCAGCAATTACACATTAAAAAAATATTAAGGCCATTGCTGTTTACTTAAATAGACTACATGCAACAACCCCTGGGGAAGCTTTTTGCAATTGGTGGAGCAGAAGACAAAGGTGTAGAAGTTGAAAAAGGTGAGTTGGTTAGAACCAATCTTAACTTTTTTGAATTAGGGATTTTGCGGCGAATTGTTGAAGAAGCCGGCGGCCCTCACATCAGAATGGAAGTAATTACTACGGCTTCCATGATTCCATACGAAGTAGGTGAAAATTACCTGAATGCCTTTGGTAAAATTGGTTGCACAAATATTGGTATCATGCCAATACGCAACCGTGCAGATGCAATGGATGATAATTACATTGAGCGCCTTAAAGTTTGTGATGCTATAATGTTTAGTGGCGGTAACCAATTGAGATTATCTGCGACATTCGGAGGCACTGAACTTTTAAAGATTGCTTTAAACCGCTACAATGACGAAGAAAATTTTGTGGTAGCGGGCACGTCCGCCGGAGCAATGGCTATGAGCAACACTATGATCTATGAAGGCAATGCGGCATTGGCACATTTAAAAGGCGAAGTGAAAATCACTACCGGTCTTGGCTTTATGGATGATGTAATATTTGATAGCCATTTCGAGAAAAGGGGAAGGTTTGGAAGATTAGCCCAGGCTGTCGCCACCAACCCGGCTTGTGTAGGTATAGGCCTTGGAGAAGATACAGGCATGCTGATTACCGGCGGAAATAAAATGGAAGCAGTAGGCAGTGGACTTGTCATTATTATTGACGGCCATGCTATAAGACACAACAATATCGCTGACATTCCCGAAGGCAACCCTATAAGCATCGAAAACCTGAAGGTTCATTTTTGTGAAAAAGGCAATGGCTATCTTTTACAAGAAAGAACTTTTTTACCTGATGCCGAAGTGGTGCCAGTACTCATTGGGAAAGCCGTCTGACAAGTAATCAATCTGTTTTATATCAAACTGTTTTCAGCAGGTAATAATTTTTTTTGCCTTTTTGTATCAGCATAAACTTTTGATGTAAAAGAAAATTATTGTCTACGATGGTCTCGGCGGCATCAATTTTAATTTTATTCAAGCTGATACCGCCGCCAATTATCATTTTACGGGCTTCATTTTTGCTTGGCAAAATATTGCTTTCTGCCAGTAACGATACTATATCAATTCCATTTTGAATAGAAGCTTTTGAAATTTCAACTTCTGGAACACCTTCCAAAACCTGTAACAACTGGTCAATTGTAAGTCTTGACAATACATCTGATGTTTGATTACTAAATAAGATCTGCGAAGCCTGCACCGCAAAGTCATAATCTTCTTTACTGTGAACAAAGCAGGTCAACTCTTCTGCAAGTTTTTGTTGTAATAATCTTTGATGTTCTTTGCCGGTATGTTCTGCAACAAGTGACTCGATCTCTTCTTTTTTAAGAAGTGTAAATGTTTTCAAATATTTCCCGGCATCGGCATCAGCAGTGTTTAACCAAAACTGGTAAAACTGGTAAGGCGATGTTCTTTCAGTGTTGAGCCACACGTTTCCTTTTTCTGTTTTTCCAAATTTACCACCATCAGCTTTTGTGACTAATGGGCAGGTAAACGCAAAAGCTTCGTTACCACTTTTACGCCTGATGATCTCTGTGCCGGTAACTATATTACCCCATTGATCACTGCCACCGAATTGTACTTTACAATTTTTGTTTTTGTTAAGCCAATAAAAATCATACCCCTGTATCAATTGATAAGTAAATTCAGTGAAGCTCATGCCGGTTTCTCCTTCAATTCTTTTCTTTACACTTTCTTTCGCCATCATGTAATTGATGGTAATGTGTTTGCCAATATCCCTTATAAATCCTAAAAAATCCATGCCTTTAAACCAATCATAATTATTGACGATTTCTGCCGCATTTTCTTTGGTAGAATTAAAGTCCAGAAATTTACCGAGTTGTTTTTCTATGCCTTTTACATTATGCTGAAGTGTTTCTTCACTTAAGAGATTTCTTTCTTCACTTTTACCTGACGGATCGCCGACCATACCGGTAGCACCTCCTACTAAAGCAAACGGCTTGTGACCAAAACGCTGCAAATGAATCAATATCATTATAGGCACAAGACTTCCAATGTGGAGGCTGTCGGCTGTTGGGTCAAACCCTACGTATGCAGAGGTCAGTTCTTTGCAAAATTGCTTTTCCGTTCCATTTGTAATGTCATGTATCAAGCCACGCCACTGTAATTCTTTTATAAAATTTTCCATGATAGTATTTGTAAAATATCTCTTGCAATTTTAACCCGAAAATAGGCGACTATAAACTTGTAAATTAATTTCTAATGAAGTTTCAACAACTTTGTGAACAAGCCTGGCTACTCAAGTGCAGTTTACAACATTAATGATGCGATATTCGCTTATTCGATCTTTGCAGAGCAGCCCAAAATTACTGCCTGGGTGAAACTATGAAATTAATTCGCTACAGATTCCTGTTTATTCTCCTTGCGTTTTCTTTTACAGGTTTTGCCCAGTTTCGAAAATATTCAAATGAATTTTTAAATATAGGCGCAGGTGCCAGAGGCCTTGCAATGGGCAGTGCGCAGGCTGCATCAGTGAGTGACGGCACAGCCGGCTACTGGAACCCAGCCGGATTAACCGGTGTTAAAGATTATCCCGAAGTGAATGTAATGCACGCCAGTTATTTTTCAGGTATTGCTAAGTATGACTATGCGAATGTTGCACTACCTATTAATGATAATAAAAGAACTATTGCTTTATCTGTTTTAAGATTCGCAGTAGATGATATCCCAAATACATTATTCCTTGTTGAGCCTGATGGCAGTATAAATTATAATAACATCCAAACTTTTTCATCTGCAGATTATGCATTTTTGTTTTCTTATGCGCAGGCGATAAAACAAACCGATAATGTTACCATAAGTATTGGTGGAAATGTAAAAGTGATCCATCGGAAAGTTGGCAAGTTTGCAAAAGCCTGGGGTTTTGGTATCGATGCAGGCCTTAAAATTCAAGCTGTTAAATGGTCAGCCGGAATTGTTGCAAAAGACGTGTCAACAACTTTTAATGCTTGGTCGTTCTCATTCACAGAAAAAGAAAAAGAAGTGTTGTATTTAACACGAAATGAAATACCCGTAAAATCTACAGAACTCACGGCGCCCCGCTTACAAATTGGTGGCGCCTATAATTTTGTTTTTGGTAATAATTTAAGCCTTTTAGCTGAAGCTGATCTAGAGCTTACGTTCGATGGTAAAAGAAGTACGGTGTTTAGCAGTGATATAGTAAATGCAGATCCTCACCTGGGCTTAGAAGCAGCTATTAGCAAAGTATTTTTTGTAAGAGCAGGCATTTACAATTTTCAAAGAGCGCTTGCAGATGAAGACACCGCCAACCAGAGAAAAGTTTGGATCTATCAGCCAAGCCTGGGAGCTGGTTTTAAGATAAGTAATGTAACTATTGATTATGCCTTTTCAAATCTTGCCAATCAATCAAACCCATTGTATTCTCACATATTTTCTTTGCGGTTAAATCTTGTAAGAAAAGAGAAAGAGTAATGCCAATGTCAGCCATGAAAAAAATAGTCATAGTCATTTTTCTTTTTCTCAGCAATCACGTGTTTTGTCAGCAGTTCAACAATAGCTGGATTGATTACAATAAGACATACTATAAATTTAAAGTGGGTAGTTCTGGTTTATATAGAATACCCGCTTCTACCTTACAAACTCTTGGCTTAAGTAATTCCCCAGCTGAGCAATTTCAGCTTTGGAAAAATGGCGAAGAAGTAAGGCTTTTTACAAGTGCAGCATCAGGCGTTATACAGTCTGACGGCTTTATTGAGTTTTATGGAGAGATGAATGATGGCAAAAAAGATTCGAGGCTTTATGCAGAACCGGATTACCAACTATCAGATCACTGGAGTTTGGAAACAGATACGGCTGCTTACTTTATTACCATAAATACTACTGGCAATAATC
>JBDSRT010000096.1:0-4290 GCA_039929165.1 Ginsengibacter sp. | reverse complement strand
TAATAAATATGTTTTAGGAGGTGGCAGGAGACTGCTACCTTTTTTTATGATTAGAAACTAAGAGTACATACAACTCTAATAACATTCAACATCTAACATAGAAAACTAATTTTTTCTTATAACTATCTTCTTCAACCTTATTAAGTAAAAAGTCCATAAAAGTCATAAACTACCCTGCATCCGGGTAAGCTCCATGTAACTTGTGTTATAAAAAAAGCAATGGCAAAGCGGGTTTTACCCACTGATACTATCAGCACGTTAAAGTTACCGGCTTTAGAAAGAAATGGATGATCAGCAATTGCTTTACCACCTTAATAATACAATATGGAATCAGATGCGATCATTAAAGAGCTGAAAAAAAATAACGTTGCAAGGTGTAAGTTTAGAGAAGCTGGAATTAAAGATTTAAACGAGGAAGAAAAAGCTTTTGTCGGGAATACGATCCCGGGAAATCAATTATTATTAAGGTACACTTGCACCTGACAGGCCTAATCATAGCCTTTGACGGTTAGTAAAATCGTTTTAAAATGATAACTACAAACCAGAGACTTTGTTTAGACTTATTTTTGGCTGACAAAAGTCTAAACCCGTTCACTACTACAACAATTTACAATGGGAAAAGTAGCCGAAATAAAAACGAGAGAAAACAGCGCCAGCGTTGAAGATTTTGTAAATAGTATACGAGAGGAACAAAAGCGTAAAGACAGTTTTACTTTGATCAAACTTATGCAAAAGGCTACAAAAGATAAACCTAAAATGTGGGGCAGCTCAATAGTGGGATTTGGAAACATAAGGTATAAAAGTACGGCAACAGGAAGAGAAGTAGACTGGCTTAAAATTGGCTTTTCGCCGCGTAAAGCAAGCCTGTCCTTATATCTCATGCTCGACTTTAAAGCACACGCTGGCTTATTTGACAAACTAGGTAAACACAAAACCGGCGTTGGATGTTTGTATATCAACAAACTGGACGATGTTGATATAAAGATCTTAAAGCAAATGATAGATGAAGCAACAAAGACGAAACAACAGCCATTGTAGTAAACTCAATTAATTAGATTATGAATTTAGAAATATCGAAGGAGAATTATAGGCAGCAATTCAGCACTTCCACATACCTGGCTGTAGCCGTTATATTTATTATGTTGCTGTCTTTGTTTAATATGACAACGATGGCACAGGGAAAGACTCAAATGATCAGGCTAGCAAAGATTACTGTTGATCCACGGCAAGTTGAAAAATATAATAGCGCACTTAAAGAGCAAATGACAACTGCAGTTCGTACAGAGCAAGGCGTATTAACCTATTATGCGGTTGCTAACAAAACCAATCCTTCACACATTACCATACTTGAAGTGTATGCCGATACGGTGGCGTACCAATCGCACATCACAACAACTCATTTTAAGAAGTATAAAGACACCGTTAAGGACATGGTTAAATCGCTGGAAATTGTTGATGTCGATCTAATTGGTTCTGCGAAAAAACCAGAGATGTAATATTTCAAAAGTCTATCCTTAAGCTGCCATCTTTTACTGTATCTATTTTGCTTCGATATGAACATAAATCGATACCGCCCAATTGAACCGCTTATCCCAGCACAATAACCTCTCAACAGTCCAGAATCTTTCACCCAATCTTTAAATAGCTCATTAGTTTCTTAATAAAAATTCTGATAAAAAATTGTGTAGTCACATAGCTACGCATATATTTGTAGCCAAATAGCTACGCAATGAACTTAAGAAGGGACGTATTCCAGGCCATAGCTGATCCAACCAGGCGGGCCATACTTTTATTAGTGGCATCGCAATCCATGACGGCCGGCGCAATTGCTGCAAATTTTGATACAGCCCGGCCAACTGTTTCAAAACACCTTCAAATTCTTACTGAGTGTGAACTGCTTGAACAGGAACAAAACGGCAGGGAAATATCTTATTACATCAATGCAAAAAAAATGAAAGAAGTATCTGATTTTATTGAGCCATTCCGCAAAATGTGGGATGACCGTTTTAATAAACTTGAAAGCGTTATGAAAAAATATAAACCCGCCCGCCGGTAGGCAGGACAAAAAAATAGCAAGCTATGGAACAGAAAACAAAGATCAATGCCGAAGATGGCAAACAGGAATTAACGATAACAAGAGAGTTCGATCTTCCGTTGGAACTATTGTTCAAAGCTTATGCGGAGCCAGAACTTGTTGAGCAATGGATGGGAACTAAAGTACTGAAGCTGGAGAATAAAAGGCATGGTGGTTACCAGTTTGAAACAACCGATCCTAAAGGAAATAAGCATGGCTTTAATGGCGTGATACATGAATTTGTTACTGATCAAAAGATTACCAGGACATTTGAAATGGAGAACACGCCTTTTGATGTTCAGCTTGAATTCCTGCAATTTGAATCATTAAACGAGGATACCAGCAAACTGACAATGCATGTATTGCATAAATCGGTTGAGCTAAGAGATAAGATGCTAAAACTTCCTTTTGCCCAAGGTATTATTTGGGCACACAACCGGTTAGAAGACATTGTAAGCAAACTCAAATAATTTCTTATGACCAATAGAAACAAGATAACTTATTGGGTGGCAACTATCTGGCTGGCGTTAGGCATGGTATCAACAGGTATTGTGCAGTTAATGAAGAGGAAAGAGGAGGCGACCATGTTTGCACACCTCGGCTATCCTGTTTATCTGTCAACTATACTGGCCATAGCAAAATTTATGGGCGTAATAGCTGTACTTGTTCCAAAATTTCCTTTAGTAAAAGAATGGGCTTATACAGGTTTCTTCTTTGTCATGGCCGGTGCTGTGTTATCCCACTTTGCCGTCGGCAATGGCGCCGAAGATTTCTTCGGGCCAGTGTTATTGCTTGCTCCTACAATTATATCATGGTATTTTAGACCTGCAGAAAGAAAACTTGTTTCAGTCAATCAAATGAATAATAGCTATGAATCCAAAAGTTGATTTTTATTTTGACAAAAATAAAGGCTGGCAAAAAGAAATAGAGAAACTAAGAACGATCATTCTTGAGTGTGGACTTGAGGAAGAATTAAAATGGGGTTGCCCCTGCTACACGTTTGAGAAAAGTAAAATTGTTTTAGTACATGTATTTAAAGAATACTGTGCGGTGTTATTTTTCAAAGGCGCTTTATTGAATGATGCCAAAGGCGTTCTTATTCAGCAAACAGAAAATGTACAGGCAGCCCGACAGGTAAGGTTTACCAATCTGCATGAAGTAATTAAGCTACAGGCCACATTAAAAGCTTACATCTATGAGGCGATTGAAGTAGAAAAGGCCGGTTTGAAAGTAGAACTTAAAAAGACGACCGAGTTTGCTATGCCGGAAGAATTTAGAAAGATTCTTGATAAAAAGCTTGCTTTAAAAAAAGCTTTTGAAGCATTGACACCTGGAAGACAAAGAGGATACTTACTGCATTTTTCATCGCCTAAACAAGCCAAAACCCGTGAAGCAAGAATTGAGAAAAGTATGCAGGACATATTAGACGGGAAAGGCTTAAATGATTGATTTAAAATTCTTATCATTTACTTACACTAAGTAAAAAATTATGCATGATGAGCAATAAAAAGAAATTGACACCTGACCAACATTCAGCATTACTCAAGACATTAAAAACACGTTTCGAGAAAAATATGAATCGTCATAAAGATCTCAAATGGGCACTCACACTTGAACGACTGGAAGCTAATTTTGAAAAGCTCTGGTCGCTTAATGCAATGGAGGAAACCGGCGGTGAACCTGATGTTGTGGAGTATAATAAAAACACTGGTGAATATATATTTTACGATTGCTCTTTGGAAAGCCCAAAAGAACGAAGAAGTCTTTGTTACGATAGCAAAGCTTTAGACTCAAGAAAAGAAAATAAGCCAAAAGATAATGCGCTTGATGTAGCAACTGCTATTGGCATTGACATCTTAACAGAGCAGCAATACCGTGAATTACAACAATTAGGAACTTTTGATTTAAAAACATCAAGTTGGATAAAAACACCTGATGACGTTAGAAAACTCGGCGGTGCTCTTTTTTGTGATCGACGTTATGACACTGTCTTTCTTTACCACAACGGTGCAGAATCTTACTATGCTGCCAGGGGATTTCGTGGCTCGCTACAAGTTTAAAGCCTACTAAAACACTACACAACAATTGAGTGCCGATATGAAAAACAGGCGCTCAACATTTTTTATAGAGGTTGTGTAATCTCCATCGATTAATATTTCTTTCCAATAAATTTGAACAATATATGATAACGATTTAATGTTTAAATGTGACAGCAA
>JBDSRT010000095.1:0-3036 GCA_039929165.1 Ginsengibacter sp. | reverse complement strand
CTTCATAAGTGCTTGGCGTTGCAAACGCTGCCGCCGGCAATTCGATTTCCCGTAACAGCTTACCATCTTTCTTGTCATAGATTCTAAAATAGCCATCTTTGGTTCCTCCAATAAATAACAAGCCGCTTGCTGTTACTACAGGGCCGCCATAACTATCAGAGCCTGTTTGCGGGTGGCCTTTGGCTTTTAATTCAGGGGTTTCACCAAAAGGCACTTTCCAAACATATTCTCCTGTATTAAGATCAATAGCATTTAGCGTACCCCAGGGAAGACCTACAGCAGGCAAGCCATTCTTATCTAAAAATTTACTATAGCCTGAAATAGAATATGACACATCAGTATCCTTTTTTGCCGGAGTATTCAGCCCTGGTTCCTTAGCCTCAACAGGTGCATCCTTTTCATCACCAAAAAGAAAACCGGTTAAAGTTTGTTTTTCCTTTTCAGAAAATTTCGTGAAGGCAGGCATCATGTTCTTGCCATGAGCAATTATGTTTGTTACCACATCCCTGGAGCGACGACTACCAATGTCTACAAGCGAAGGAAAGCCACTTGCCTGGTTACCTGTCCGCTCAGTGCCGTGGCATGATGCACAGTTGGTAGCATACAGGCTTTGCCCCGAGCTCATACTTATATTTTGATCTTTGGCCTTAGAAGGACCAAGAGATATCCGCCAGGCCATTTCACTGCTGTTGACATATAAAATGCCATCAAGATCTGCGGCTGCTCCGCCCCATTCTGCACCGCCATCTAAGCCTGGATATATAATAGTGCCGCTTGGACTTAAGGGTGTAAAAGGGCCTTCAGAGCGGCTTTTACGAAGCGAGTCAATAAGTTCCTGCCTATTTTCTGCATAAGGGCTTATATCTTTTTCAGTAAGTAATTGCCTTGCATAAGGTGCCGGCTTATTTGGTAACGGTTGTGTTGGCCATGCCTCTTCTTTTGGTATAGTAGAAGATGGTACTGGCCTTTCGGTAATATCAAAAAGTGGTGCACCTGTTTCTCTATCAAACACAAACACAAACCCCTGCTTGGTTGTCTGAGCCACGGCATCAATTTGTTTACCATTACGTGTAACTGTAATAAGATTAGGTGGCGCCGGCGGATCACGGTCTAAGATATCATGATGAACCAACTGGTAATGCCAAATCCGTTTGCCAGTTTTTGCATCAAGTGCCAACAGGCAATTTGCAAATAAGTTTGTACCAAGCCGTGCAGCACCATAGAAGTCATAAGCCGCAGACCCGGTGGGTACATATATAATTCCTCGTTTGCGATCAACAGACATTCCTGACCAGTTGTTTGCGGCTCCAACATCAGATGTGTTTTTATATACTTCCTTTGGCCATGTATCATATCCAAATTCACCTGGATAAGGAATGGTGTGAAATACCCAGGCCAGTTTACCTGTTCTAATATTGAATGCCTGTATGTGACCCAATGAAGCATCAGTGCCTTCAGAAACCCGAAGAGGCATCACAATTATATCTTCGTAGATCGTGCCCGGGGTATTAGATATCACCATCTTATCCATCGCTGTTTCGCCTAAGCCGGCTTTTAAACTTGCACGTCCGCTATCACCAAAGGCAATGATGGGCTGGCCGTCCGTTGCGTTGAGTTCATACAACCACGGCCCGCTTGTATAAAGTATACGTTTGTCATTACCGTCTTCCCAATAGCTCAAACCCCTGCTACTGCTGAAGTTATCAGGGCCTTCGCTTTTCCCCTTCCACACTTCTTTACCTGTGGCTGCCTCAATAGCAAAAGGTCTTGTAGTGGCCGTCATGCCATACAGTATACCGTTTACAATGATAGGATTGCATTGTATCTGGCCGGAATCCAGCGTGTGATATTCCCAGGCAACCTCGAGCTGGTTGATGTTGCCAGCGTTTATCTGGTCGAGTGGGGAATAATGGTTTCGTTCAGGTCCACCTAAATACTCCCGCCATTCATTGCTGCCGTATGACGGTTTATCGCCACCGGATCTACAGGACATCAGCCCAACAAGAATAAAGTAGACGCAAGCAGAAGTTAATTTAGTCATATAGCATTATTACCAAGGGAATAGTGTAAGGAAATTTATGATTAAATATTTAAGCATCAACACAAACCTGCCTTTGGCTTCCTAAACCTTCGATGATCAAGTCGACTACATCCCCTGCTTTTAAATATTGTGGTGGCTTCATTCCAAGACCAACACCAGGCGGCGTGCCAGTTGTGATAACATCACCGGCTTCTAAAGTCATAAATTGTGATAAATAATGAATAAGATAATAACAATCAAAGACCATTGACTTAGTATTACCTTTTTGCATTTGCACACTATTTACATGTAGTTGCATTGAAAGATTATTCACATCGTTTATTTCATCAACTGTTGCAAGAAATGGCCCGAGCGGGTTAAAGTTATCGCATGACTTTCCCTTCGTCCACTGGCCGCCTCTCTCCAATTGAAATTCTCTTTCCGATACATCATGAGAGATGCAATAGCCGGCAATATAATCTTTTGCCTCATCGACTGTTTCAAGATATCGTGCATCTTTTCCAATCACCAAACCAAGTTCAATTTCCCAATCTGTTTTTACACTCTTTCTTGGTATGATGATATTATCGTAACAACCAACAACAGTGTTTGAACCTTTTTGAAAAACAATTGGTTCAGTCGGCGCAGCCATACCAGACTCTAAAGCATGATCAGAATAATTTAAACCAATGCAAATAACCTTTCCAGGCCGGGCTACACATGATGCCCATCTTGCGTTTTCAGGCACATCAGGTAAGTCTTTGGCATTTTTTAAAGTCTCTACAATATCGGCCAGGCTGTGTTTATGGAAGCATGATCTATCCCAATCTTTAAACAAATGAGAAACATCTTTTCGCCTGTCATCACCATCTAATATGCCGGGCTTTTCATTACCAGGCTCGCCAAATCTTATTAATCGCATAGCACTATATTTAATCGTTAGGTATTGAGTTTTAAAAAGCCACCATCAATGGCATAGTCGCAACCCGTTATAAAAGCTGCTTCATCTGAACAGA
>JBDSRT010000094.1:0-6154 GCA_039929165.1 Ginsengibacter sp. | reverse complement strand
TATTTCACCGATTCACTTTTAGCAAAAAACCAATTCGATTTGTTAGATAGAGACGTTAAGCTGGATGTTAACGAGTACCGTGACTTTTTTTTGCGCCACAGCAACATTGCTGAACCTATAATTACATGGATTTATGGCAAATATTTAAAGGCTAATCAGCAACCTAAAGGCTTGAAAACTTATAACGAAGTGTTGTCTTATTTAATAGCTTATAAAAAACAGTACGGAAGGCTTACGCTCTAGCGGTAGTTAAAAACTGTTCTTCCACATCATGCTTTCAACCGGCTTATTTGGCTGGCCGCTATATTTGGCAGAATTTTTTTGATTGTATTTTTCTCTTACAGTGCCTTCCACAGGAAAATAAATAAGCTGGCCAATAGGCATGCCTTTATAGATGCGTACAGGCATTTTGCAGGAAATTTCCAGAGTCCAGTTGCCACAAAAACCTACATCGCCTTTACCTGCAGTTGCATGAATATCAATACCCAGCCGGCCGGTAGAAGATTTGCCTTCCAGGAAAGGTACGTGTGCATGTGTCTCTGTATATTCTTCTGTTACACCGAGGTATAACACGCCGGGATGCAACTCATAGCCTTCTTCGGGTATTTCAAAGTGCGTGATATGATTATGTTTTTTAGCATCGAGAACATCATCAACATAGGTTGCTAAGTATTTGCCCAAATGCACATCATAACTATTGCTGCCTAAACATGTACTATCATAGGGTTCGATAATAATGGTTTTCTTTTCAATTTCTTCAAGAATGCGATTGTCAGATAAGATCATTGCTGTTGTAAGATTTGAAGTACTTAGTTAGTCTGCCGTGATACATTTTTATTGAAGTAAATAAACTAAATCGATAAATGCCTTTTGTCATTACCTTAGTCTTACCCGATGCCTCTATTCTACCAGCATACTATAAATAATTCGGCAAAAATAGGCGTTTGGCATATTGAGGAATCTGAAAGTTTTTTTACTGAAAAAGTTCCGCTGCCTGTACAACATATTTCGCATCCGCATAAAAAATTACAACACCTGGCCGGCCGTTATTTATTACAGGAGTTGTTTCCGGGCTTCCCTTATCACCTGATTGAAATTGCAGATACACGAAAGCCATTTTTACCTAATGAAGCATATCATTTTTCAATCTCGCATTGCGGTGATTATGCTGCCGTATTTGTTAGTGAAGACAACAGGGTAGGGGTTGATATTGAGATTCCCGATAAGAAGATTGATCGTATACAGCATAAGTTTTTGAATGACGAAGAGCTTGAGGCAGTTCAGAAGTTAATACTAAAAAGGCAAAATTTAAAAGTTTATAAAGATTCTACTTCCACTCACTATTTGTCACTCACTACTCACAATTTCCATTTGCTAACTCTGCTTTGGAGTTGTAAAGAAGCGGTGTTTAAATGGTTTGGCGATGGTGGTGTAGACTTTAGAAAACACATTCATTTACAGTTCGACAACCTGCACAATGACCACGGTGAAATAGCTTGTGTCTTTACAAAAACGAACAACGAGCAATTGCGTTTATCGTATCAAAAACTAAATACCCTTTGGCTGACATGGGTTATTTAATGTGCCATATCATCTGCTTCCCCGGCATCATCTAACAAAGGGATATTTTGAACGGAGCTTCCGGCAATGCCACGTACAGAGCCATACATGCCAGATGTGTTCAATAAAACTTTATCCAATTGTTTCTCTCTTTCCTTCCAGATTTTTTCCATTTGAATGCGTTCTTTTATAATACTGGTCTTCATTGACATAAAGCCTTCAACAATAGCTTCAATATGTTGCCTGAATTCAATACCGGTCAAAAAATCATACAACATCTGCATCTTCTCACCTTTGTTCTCCTGCGAATCTTTAGCATCAGAAACACACATCAAAGCATTGCGCAGAACTGCTGCAACACTGGCAACTTCTGAATAAGAGCATATCCAAATGCCTTCTCTTTGCGCAAAACGTTCCATTCCTTTCGGAAAAACCTGTGTAACTAAAATAGCCGTGTCCGCACCTTTGCTTCGTTTGTCAGCTTTTAGCTTATCGATCCAGTTATTCATCCAACCTTTAGTGCGTTTGCTTTCATAAATAATTTTGCCGCATTCACGTCCAACATTATTTCTTACAACCTGTATACAATCTGCACCTTCAACGCCTTTGCCTACTTCTTCAATGAGATCAAAAGGAAAGTGCTCACGTAAAATACTTTCGAGAAGCAGCTCCTGCACTTCACCTTGTAATTGCATTGAAACCTGGTCAGCTTTGCGTCTCATTTCCTCCACAAGTTTTTTCTGATCCTCAATTTGCTTTTCCATCTCCTTCATGCGCATGAGATGCTCGTTGGTTTTCAATTCATTTTTTTCGATTTCCTGTTTCCTGATCTGTTCACTAATGCTTTGCCGTTCCTGTTGTAATTTTTTTTGAACCTGTATTTCAAGATCAGCTTCTTTATTTTTTAGCTCCTGCTCTTTCTTCAGAAATTCCAGTTCTTTGTGCCTTGAGGCTTTGAGTTTTTCTTCATTATTAGCATTAGCCTGTTGTAAAATCTTCAGACGATTTTCGAAATCTGCAGCAATAGTTTTAGTAAGTTGCTGTTGCACCTCTAATTCTATGCGTTGCTTTTCTTTCTGTAATCTTTGAGAAAAAAGTTCATTTTCCTTTTTTTTATTTTCCTCAAAAATTTTCCTTTGTTCCTCAAGTTGACTTTGTTGAGCTAAATATTGCTGTTGCATTTTTTGCTTTTCAGTATCAAAGCGATTAGCATATTCCTTCTCAATATTTTTTGCAATTGCATCTTCCGGAGCAAATTCAAATTTGCAATTTGGGCAGGTGATTAAAGTTGGCATTTGTTGATGTTAACTTTTTTGATAATAATCTCAAATTAAAAACTCATCCAGGGGATGAGTGTAATTGGTGCCCAAGACTGGATTCGAACCAGCACACCGTTGCCAGTGCTACCACCTCAAGGTAGTGCGTCTACCAATTTCGCCACCTGGGCATTCAGTGTTATTTTTCTAAACTTGAGGATTGTAAAAATAAATAAATCCATGCACCCAAAATTATTTATTCACTACAATTCTAAACGTTGTGCCCTTGCCCGGTTCAGAAGATTTTACAAATAAGTGCCCTTTGTGATATTGATCAATTATACGCTTACTTAGAGACAAGCCAAGACCCCAACCACGTTTTTTTGTTGAAAAGCCAGGCTTAAAAACTTTGTTCAGGTTTGCTGAACTAATGCCTTTGCCTGTATCAATTATATCAATGATCACATGACCAGGATCATCTTTTATCTTAACTTTTATATTGCCTTTGCTTCCCATGGCATCAAGGGAATTCTTTAGAAGATTTTCTATTACCCAATCAAACAACGGTCCTGAAATCATTACCGTTTTTTGTTTACTGCCAACTACATCCAGTTCAAAACCTATTTTATCTGAGGCTCTTCTCTTTATATAGCCCATCATATTTTCAACCTGTGCAACAATGTTTTTAGGTTCGAGTTTTGGTGTGCTTCCAATCTTTCCAAAACGGTCGCTTATTAAATTCAGGCGATTAATATCATTCTGCATTTCATTAACAATCGGTATAACATCTTCGTTCTGTTTTAAAATTTCAACCCAGCCCTGCAAAGATGAAATTGGTGTGCCAAGTTGATGTGCCGTTTCCTTGGCCATGCCCGCCCAAACCTGGTTCTGTGTGCTTTTGTTGCGGGTAGTAATGGCAAATATGGTAATGAAAATAAACAGCCCAACCACAATTAATTGTATAATAGGATAATATTGTACCTGCCTCAATAATTTTGAATTGCCATAATAGTATTTATTAATGACCTGCGGGTCTTTATTGATCTCCACATAAATCGGCTCATGTTCTTTTTTAAATTGCTCAACTTTCCTTTTTAGATACAGGGAATCACTTTTGATAAGAATACTATCGAGGTTAAGACCTTGCCCCAGGGGAATATCATTTTCATCCGTTTCAACTATTGGAATGTCTGTATTCTCTGAAGTAATAATGCTCGTAAGATCAAGCGCAGATTGTTCCGAAGTCTCAGCTCTTGTCTTCAACGCCTGTACCCAAACATTTACTTTACGGCGCTCCTCTATAGCAATTTTTTTTGCAATAGAATTAGAATAAAATATAGTAGCTATTACAATTATCACCGCCACAAGTGCCAGTCCTATCCGCCATGAAATAAGTTTTGGAATCATCACCTTATGTTCTGTTACAGCAATGTAGTATGAACAAATCTATCAGCCAATTCTTATGTAGACTATTATGTTTGTATCATTGCCAATCTTATGCAGTCAACAGATCTTCCGAGGGTATGTGTTGTTATATTAAACTGGAACGGTAAAAATTATCTCGAAAAATTTCTGCCCTCTGTGATGGCTTCTACTTATAAAAACTTAGAATTGATCCTTGCAGATAATGCCTCAAGTGATGATTCAGTTTTGTTCATAAAGAAAAATTATCCTCAAATACAAATCCTTAGTAACGCTACAAATGAAGGTTTTGCAAAAGGATATAACACGGCTTTAAAACAAATTTCATCTGATTATTATGTCTTACTAAACAGTGATGTTGAAGTAACTCCCGGGTGGGTTGAACCCGTAATAGACTTGATGGAATCAGACAAAATTATTGCGGCTTGTCAGCCTAAAATATTGTCGTTTAATAATAAGAAACAATTTGAATATGCAGGCGCTTGTGGTGGCTGGATTGACCAGTTTGGTTATCCTTTTGGCCGCGGAAGAATTTTTGAGTTGTGCGAACTTGACCAGGGACAATATGATACAATACAATCAGTATTTTGGGCAAGTGGTGCTGCAATGTTTGTAAGGTCTTCGGCTTATCATGCTGTGGGCGGCCTTGATGAAAACTTCTTTGCACACCAGGAAGAGATTGATTTAAGCTGGCGATTACAGTTGGCCGGCTTTAAAATTTATGTGCAACCTGCATCGACAGTATACCATGTTGGCGGTGGTACTTTACCTATGGGAGATAAGCGAAAAGTATATTTGAATTTCAGGAACAACCTTATAATGCTCACTAAAAATCTGCCTTTAGGTGAGCGGATTTGGAAAATTTTTTTCAGAGTTGGATTAGATAGCATCGCTGCCTGGAAAGGGTTGCTATCGGGAAGTACTGTAACATTTAATGCCATCGCCAAGGCTCACCTTCATTACTGGAAATGGGTATTCAGTAAACGTTATAAAAGGCCAAATAAACTAATAGCTACTTCTAAATTAAGTGGCGTTTATAAAGGTCTTATCATCTGGGATTATTTTGTTAAACGTAGAAAAACATTTTCTGAAATTACTGCACGTAAAAATTGATTATTATTTGCAATCGGCTATTTTTGCGCAGGAAAAATGCAATTATGGAAGAAGTAGAAGTAATCGATGAATCAAACCGGGACTTTGCTCATAACTGGGTGTCCTCTTCAAGATTTTTATTTTATTGCCAGGTATTTTTAATCATTGCATTTATCTTAGGCGGCTGTTATAGCTTGTATCACCACCGATATATGGGCAAGCCAGAAGTAAATGTGCCGGAGAATACTTTATACGATCCTAAGTATAAATAATTTTGCCGGCAAGGGTTGTTTGCCTTATTTTTGCCATCCTTTTTAAGGGTCTTTACACTTACAATCAGCTTGTATAATGAGGTCACCTTCTTAAGTAAAAGTTCTTAATATAATTGCGGAAGTAGCTCATTTGGTAGAGCACGACCTTGCCAAGGTCGGGGTGGCCGGTTCGAGCCCGGTCTTCCGCTCATAAAAAAGCAGATGGGTTTTAACTATCTGCTTTTTCATTATAATAAGTGTCACCCGGGTGGTGGAACTGGTAGACACGCAGGACTTAAAATCCTGTTTGCAGCAATGCAAGTGTGGGTTCAACTCCCATCCCGGGTACATTCACTTTCTTTTTATTTTTAGGGGACACCATTGGTGACAGTTCTTCCTCCTATTCTTGATGGGTTTACACGATATCGGAACTAAAACCCAATCACTTTATATGTATATCCTTTTTGAGTGGCAAACTCCATAGTGCCATCTTCATTTATCATTGGTTTAATCTCCTTATTATTACTATAAATTTTCACCGCATTTTTTGCCACCAGCTTGCACGGTGTTCCA
>JBDSRT010000093.1:0-2594 GCA_039929165.1 Ginsengibacter sp. | reverse complement strand
TGGATTGGCGAATGAGCAAGAATAGTGATGGACCGCTTACCACCGCGTCCGGCAATTATTTATTGGATATTTATTTCACTGCCTGGCCGGAACTTTCTATACTTAACACTACATTGAAACAACTCACCGGTGTTATCGAGATCTCTCTTTTTTATAAACTTGCACACAGAGCAATTATTGGTACTGGCGAGGGCATTAAACTAATTGAAAGACGTCCGTAAAAAGTTTTGGCTATTGGGTTACTCACAAACAGGTTGTTGAATACTTCTTAAATGCAACTTAGGAAATACTCCTACATTTGATAGCATCTCTCATCATGCTTTGTTTATTAAAAGTTGTTTATGAAAACTTTTTTATCTCTTCTGTTATTGATCTTTTTTATCGGCTCATCTGCACAGCAGAAATTGCCGGGCGTATTTAAAGACAATGTTGATGTAGGGAAGCCTAAAATTGCAGGCTCAACGCAATATGATGAACTAACACAAATCTATACTTTAAAAGGTGCGGGTTATAATATTTGGTTCAACAGGGATGAGTTTCAATATCTCTATAAAAAAATAAAGGGAGATTTTTTAGTGACGGCAAATTTCCAATTGACAGATAACGCAGGTAATGTTCACAGAAAGTTAGGCTGGATGTTAAGAGAATCATTGGATGAAAATGCGGCAAGTTATAATGCCGCCGTTCATGGAGATGGACTTACAGTTTTGCAATGGCGCAGTTTGAAAGGCGCTTTTATGCGTGACCCTGAAGATGAAATATTTTTCGCTAAAAGAAGTCAACATCAAATTATTCAATTACAACGTATTGGTGAAAAACTTACAATGAGAGTTGCAAATTGGGGCGAACCCTTACAGGATGTGGGTACTACAAACATTACCGGGCTTAACGACTCCGTATTTGTAGGTGTGTTTGTGTCATCTCATAATCCAGATAGTTCTGTGGAAGCCAGGATTTGGAATGTGCGTTATGATCAACCGGTGAATAACGCTTATGATCCTAATCCTGCTGTCAAAGCGAAAAACGAAAATACAGTATTTGGTTGCAGATTAGAAACAATGACTGTTGACGATGGCAAGAGAAAAGTTATCCGGGAGTCTGAGGGAAGATTTGAAGCACCCAACTGGATGCCTGATGGTAAAAAGCTTTTATATAATGAAGGCGGTTCATTATTTACTATTCCGGTGCAGGGCGGAGAACCGGAAAAGCTTAACACAGATACTGTCAGCAATAATAATAATGATCATGGTATTTCATTTGATGGGAAGATGTTAGCTATCAGTAGTCAACGTGCAGGGCTTAACGGCGGAGGTTCTACAGTGTATGTTTTACCACTTAAAGGTGGTAAGCCTAAACAGGTAACACAGGAAACGCCTTCTTATTGGCATGGTTGGGCGCCCGGTAGTAAAGCAGTAGCTATTGTCGCACAGCGTAACGGAAGTTCAATATATAATTTATACAGAGCAGATGTAGCTACCGGCAAGGAAACCCCCTTAACAACAAATACTTCAGGACATGTTGATGGTCCGGAATATACACCTAACGGCAAATACATATATTACAATGCAAATCCAACAGGCACAATGCAAGTTTGGCGAATGAAGCCGGACGGCTCAGGTAAAGAACAAATTACCTTTGGTGCAGACCACAGCTGGTTTCCACATATTTCGCCTGACGGCAAATGGATATCTTTTATTTCGTTTCCAAATAGCATTGAACCTAATTCACATCCTTCTTACAAAACTGTAACCCTAAATATAATGTCTGCCACTGGCGGCGTTCCAAAAGTGGTTGCCTATTTGTATGGCGGCCAGGGCACCATCAACGTAAATTCCTGGTCTCCGGATAGTAAGAGTATTGCATTCGTAAGTAATTCTTTACCCAAACAATAATTATCCCTTGTTTACTTTAATTGTAAAATCTATTTCAAAAGAATTAAAACATCCTATCTAAAAATACGTTCAGATGTTTGCATTGTATTATGATATAAATCAGATGCAAAGGTAATTTTCTTTTTAATTTACATCAGCTAAGGTTTACTTTATGAATGATATTGAAATTCATCCAAATTATGGCTTGTCAAAAAGTCAAGAGGAAACTGATATACTTGAAAACGTTATCAATCCGATACCCAGGGCTGTAATTCGGCCAAATTCAATGGTAATTCTTGATGGCGAATGGCATTTCGCTTTAGATGCTGATGATGTCGGCCTCACAGAAGGTTGGTTTAATGGTTATGAATATACGGACAATGCGAATTGGCCTGGTTCTATTGAACAACACCTTGCTGAAGCCAAAGGCCAACAGAGTGCAGGATCATGGAACGATAAGATAGTAGCCTGGTATGAAAGGGAATTTCCCTTGCCGATGCTGGCCGTTAAAGATGGTGCTCCGCCCTCTGTACTTCAATTAACTTTTGGTGCCTGTGGTTATGAAACACAGGTGTGGTTAAATGGGATTCCTCTACTTACCATTGAAGGCGAAGAAGTACATATCGGAGAGTACACCTCTTTTTCTTATGAATTACGGGAAGAATATTTGCGCAAACGTAACAGGCTTACTGTAAGAATAGCAGATACAATGGACGCAGATAT
>JBDSRT010000092.1:0-6066 GCA_039929165.1 Ginsengibacter sp. | reverse complement strand
AAACATCGAGACCAATAAAGTCTGCCAGTTGTAAAGGTCCCATAGGGTGAGCCATACCAAGCTTCATCACTGTATCAATCTCCTGCACACCGGCCACACCTTCATATAACGTATAAATGGCTTCATTGATCATTGGCATAAGGATGCGATTGGCCACAAAGCCAGGATAATCATTTACAACACAAGGCGTTTTGCCAAGCTTTATAGCCAGATCATTAATAAGCGTTGTAACAGATGACTCAGTTGAAAAGCCGTTTATAATTTCGACCAGTTTCATAACCGGCACAGGGTTCATAAAGTGCATGCCGATCACTTTCCCCGGGCGTTTTGTAACAGCGGCTATCTTTGTGATAGATATTGAAGAGGTGTTAGTAGCCAGGATACAGTCTGGCTGACAGGCAGCATCTAAAGTTTTAAAAATATCGAGTTTTATTTTGTCATTTTCGGTAGCTGCTTCTATTACAAGGTTAGCATTGGTAACAGCTTTATTTAGATCAGTATCAACCGAAATATTTTGTATCGTATTATTTTTATCGTCGTTAGTAAGCACACCTTTATTTACCTGCCGCTCAAGGTTTTTTGTAATAGTCGCCATACCTTTTTGCAACTGGGCTTCCCCCACATCTGACAGGATCACTTTAAAACCGTTTTGGGCAAACACATGCGCTATACCATTGCCCATTGCGCCGGCTCCTACCACTGTAACGTTTTGTATCATAAAATTTAGGCAAATGTATAAGAATGGCTTTCATTGTTTCAGCCCTTCCCAAAAAAAAGGCAGACTTTGCAGTCTGCCAAACATTAATATAAAGCGTCTTTATTGAGGAACGGTATCCTGGGCTGCGTTCTTTTTATCTTTCTTCCTGCCTAAGATATAACCGCCGGCTGCACCAACTGCGCCACCTATAATAGCACCTTTACCTTTCTTTTTGCTAAGTATTGCACCGCCTACTGCGCCGCCAACACCACCTATAACTGCACCTTTAGCTGCACTGCTCATACCTTTCTTCTCAGGTGTAACGGTTGGGGTTGTTTCTGCTGTAGCTACGGTGTCCTTTGCTACAGTACCAGAACCAGGAACAGTAGTTGTTGTTTGTGTGGTTGTAGAAGATGTTTTAGGGGTTGTAGTTCTTACCGAAGTTTTTTGTTTTACAACCTCTTTTGGAGCAGGTAAATAAACAGTGTCTTTCACAGGTACACTTTCAGTTAATGTAGCTGTATCTGAGGATATACCATTATTGTATAATGAAGTGGTATCAGTAGTTAGAACATTTGTTGATTCTGATTCTTTCGTTTCGCTGTTGCAGGCCGCAAACATCATAGTTGCTGCAAGGCCTATAAAAAGATTCTTCATATTAGTAAATTTATAATTTTCCCTATATCCTTCAAAATTGTGCCATAATGAAAATTTTAGGGCTGTATATTAACTACAACAGTCTAACCCGTTGAGATAGAACATAAAAAAAGTCCCGGTTTAAACCGGGACAAATGAAAATCACCTCAAATGGCTTTAGGACAAGCAATTTTAATTTCTTCTATAGCTTTCGCTGATGTCTTTAGAAGCGGTACTTTTTGAAGTATCCATTTTTGACGTATCATTTTGATTTTGCAAAGGACTCCAGGCAGAATTAGATTTATTCACTTTAAGATTATTGGAAACGTTATTAACACCTGTTACCTGTTCTGCCAGATCTTCTGCCCGGCGTTTTGTTTCACGATCTTCTACCGTACCCGTAAGCGTTACGTCCCCACCACTTACTGTTACATCAATGTCTCCGGCATCTACATATGAGTCATGATATAGTTTATCGTTAATATCATCTCTTATCTTATCATCTGAGCGGGTATAACCTTTTGGACCTTTTCCACGGTGTGGGCCACTCATTTTGTCGATACGGCGGCGGCGTTCTGCATCTTCATCACCAAACCATGATGATACTTCATCAGAAGTACGATCCCACCAGTCTCTATCGCCTCTTTTGTTATTTTTTTCTCCTCTGTTGTAGTCGCTATAATCATTGCCTGAATTACCCCGCCCATAATCACTGTTACCATAACGGCTTGCATTGCCCGTGCGATAATTATCGTTTCCATAATTATCATTCATGTCATTGGTTCTTCCCTGCCTTCCATAACCCCCACGGCTATAATCATCATTGTTACGATCATTATTAGAGTTTGAGTTGTAGCCACCGGAATACTGACCCGAGCCATAACTGCTATTGGAACTACCTGCGTCACTATAACGATTCCTATTCATATCATTGCCATAATCTTCGTTATCCTGATTGCGATTTTGCCAATCTTTATCCCGATTTCGATATTGATCCTGGTAACCTGTTCTGTTACGATTACTGTTTTCCATGATTGTAATATTTTAAAGATTAAAAATTGAAATACAAATACAAATAGCCGAAAAATTGTGCCTGACTTGAAACAGGTAAAGGAGTATCGGATTTAGGAAAAATTGTTCACTCTTATGAGGAGTACAGTACACACTAAAACCAACTTGAAATGAGTTTAAAGGATGCCATTAATTGTTAACAAGTTGAAGTTTCGACCTATGGACTGCTGTTTGGTTATCCTGGCTGAAGCCAACAGCCTGTGGTATAAAATATTTATTCTCGTGCTGTGTGACATGGCTGGCATCCATGGCGGCAATTATTGTAAAACAGACTTAAGCATCAACTGACTATTCATCTTTCAATGCCGTTTATTACGCTCATACTACCATTTATAAAAACAAAAATATTTTATCACCTGGCGTCATATTTTTGTGGTCAACTTCAACGGTTAATTTCAGCTACAATCTCATTGGACAAATTATATCAACTTAATTGTTGATCAATTATTTTATAACCTGAATAAAATGTCATGAGAAAATTAGCCATTGCGCTAGGCATAATCATACTGCTTAACACATCCTGTAACAACAGCAACAACAACATTAATATCACTTACAGTGAAGATGATCAGTATTATTCTATGATCGCCAATTTTGCAAAAAATAAAACAAGGTCTGTTGAGAAATACATGGATTACAAACTAGGTCATAGTAGCAATATGTCTTTTACAAACGCAAGCATTGATGGCAGGATTGCCCTTGATGATCATACCAACTTTTATATAAAAAAAATTCCCGGGCACATTAAGATCAAGCTGGATAAAAATGAAAATTCTCCGGAAGCCTATAACCGGGTAAAAGCCATGTGTCTCGGCATAAAAAAAGTAGTTATTAACTAAATCTAATCATGAAAGCAAAAACTTTACTTCTACCACTTGCAGTGCTAACCCTTTATTCAACCAGCTTACCGGCCCAGGAAAATGAGCCACAGTTAACCGCAACCATTTTACATTTAGACAGCGCCTTTTGGAACGCTTATAATAGTTGTGACACTGCGCACTTTATTGACTTTGTTACTGATGATGTAGAATTTTATCATGATAAAGGCGGGGTAACAACAGATGCAAAATCACTTATCAGTGCGTTAAATAAAAACATCTGCGGCAACACAACATCACATCTACGGCGGGAAGCCATTGCAGGCACAGTAAAGGTTTACCCAATGAAAAGTAATGATAAGATATATGGCGCTATCATTACAGGTGAACATTCTTTTTACCTGACCGCTAATGGCAAACCCGGGTATCATACAGGCGACGCAGCCTTTACACAATTGTGGATCTTAAAAAATGGTGTATGGAAGATGAACCGCATACTAAGTTACAATCATCATGACCCGGCATATAAGAACAACAAGGCAACGATAGATCTTGCGCCAAAACAATTAGATGCATTTTTGGGAAACTATAAAAGTACTCAGTCCGGAACTATGACGGGTCACCAGGCAAAACAATACACTGTTACTGAAAGGTGGTGGCAACAGCTTTACCCTTTTGCCTAAAGCTCCGACCATATTTTATACAACAGATCGTGATCTTGAGTTTGAATTTATTAAAGATTCAACAGGGAAAATTTCAAAGATGATGGTAAAAGAACGTGGAGCTGTAGCAGATGAATTAACGAAAGCACCATGAGATAAATAAATTCTTCTGTAAAATTTTCCGGTAGTTTCTATACATTTAATCATGACAAATGATAAGCTTCAACAGATCATCAACCTGATGATGGAAAGTATGACCGAACAAATACCAACTTATAAAACGAGTGATGCAGACTGGAGGATTTCCAACGGTAATGCGGCGGTATGTATCATTGATGATGCAGGAAATATTTTTGGAAAGATTTGGGGCGATGATAAGGTAAGGGGTAGAAGTTTTTATGATGTAGCTTATCGTAAAGCTTCACAGGTTTGGATTACCGGTTACAAAACGGGTGAATACGAAAAGCTTGTTTTTTCTGATCAGATTAAACATGAAGACTTTGGTATTGAACTACCAGATCTTATGGGCTGGGAAGGCGGTCAACCAATACAACTGGATGACGAATCCCTCATCTCCTGCGGTTTTAGCGGCTTTCGTGGCATTAACGATTTACTGATTGTTAAGAAGGCTGCGGATGACGCAATGAATAATAGTGAGACGTAGTTTTATAATTTGATATAGCTGTTTTGTTGCTTAAGATTTAATATTTGCTTTCTTGTATCTTTTACTTTTGTTATAGTGCCTTATGCAGTGATAAAGCAGTTCAATTAATCAACGCACCGAAGGCTTAAACATTGGAGCATCACGATGTTTGGTAGCCTGTTCAAAAGCATAAGCTAATTTGATTATCCCACCTTCATCATAAGCTGTACTAAAGAAAGATAAGCCAACAGGCAGCTCATGTATTTTTCCCATCGGCACGGTGATGTGCGGATAGCCGGCCATTGCCGCAGGCGGACAAAAATAAAAGCCTGTATCATAATCACCCATTACAAGATCAATACAACCAGAAGGGCCAATACTTGTACCACAGATCGCATCAAGCTTATGTGCCCTCATCATGTCATCGATGATCTGCCTGGCGCCAAGCGTTTGTGTTAAAGCATCTTTATATTCTTTACTATTCAAATCACCTAATGCCTGGCAGCTTTCCAATATTTCCTGTTTAAACCAGGGCATTGCCTTTGCCTCGTTTTGCTTATTGTATGCAATCACGTCGTCCAGCGATTTCACTTTGGCATTGGCCGCAGCCAGGTAGCGGTTCACGCCATCTTTAAATTCATATTTTAGGATTGTATATTCGGCGTCACCCAGTTTGCGTGTCTCTTTTAATAATTCAATTTCAACAATAGTTGCACCTTGTTGTTTTAAAACATCAATTGCTTTTTTGTATACAGCCACCACGCCATCATGCCCGGTTAAAAAAGATTTTTCAATGCCTATTGTTTTGCCTTTTAAACCAGCAGCGTCAAGAAAAGTAGTATAATCTTTCTGCACCTTGCCGTTACTCTCTTTGGTTATAGCATCACTGTCATCAACGCCGGTTAAGGCACTAAGAAGTATTGCTGCATCCCTTACTGTACGGGCCATCGGGCCTGCTGTATCCTGCGTTGCAGAAATGGGAATGATGCCGCTCCGGCTCCAAAAACCAACAGTTGGTTTAATACCCACAATGCCACAATGCGAAGAAGGCGCAATGATGGATCCATCAGTTTCCGTGCCGATGGCTATGGCGCATAGATTGGCCGCCACGGCAGCACCTGACCCGGAGCTTGAACCGGAAGGATTACGATCCAAAACACAGGGGTTTTTTGTCTGCAGGCCACGGCTGCTCCAGCCACTTGAAGATCTTGTAGACCGGAAGTTGGCCCATTCGCTCAGGTTTGTTTTGCCGAGCAATACAGCGCCGGCTTCCCGTAATTGTTTTATGATGAATGCATCTTTATTAGCCTTGTTGCCAACCAGCGCAAGTGCTCCGGCAGTTGTCAGCATTTTATCGCCAGTATCAATATTGTCTTTTATCAAAATTGGAACACCATGTAAGGGCCCACGTACTTTACCGGCTTTTCTTTCTTTATCCATGTTGCCCGCAATCGTTAATGCATCAGGATTTATTTCAATCACAGCATTAATAGCCGGCCCTTTTTTATCAATGGCCGCAATACGATCCAGATAGAGTTT
>JBDSRT010000091.1:0-4799 GCA_039929165.1 Ginsengibacter sp. | reverse complement strand
ATGAATAGCTATCTGATTGCTTACATCGATAAATAATTTTACATATATAGCGTAATATAGGATTGCTAGCAGGAGTTGTCACTTTAAAGAAAATAAAGATTATGATATTTTCATACTAACAAATAATTTATTCGCTTAATAAGGGTTACATTGAATAAAATCCAACTGCTATTTTACTAATCCATATAATGAAAAAAGTTTTACTTGTTGAGGACGACCCTGGTATTGGAGAGATAGTTACACTCATTCTTGCCAAAGAAGGCTACGCCGTACACTTACATACAACCGGGTTTTTAGTACCGGAACTTGTAAAGGATTATGATCCTGACCTCGTTTTACTAGATATCGGGTTACCTGGAAAATCAGGCACTACAATATGCAACGAATTGAAGCAGATAAGTAACCGGCCACCAATAGTTTTATTTTCTGCACAGACAAATATGGTTGCGGCAAACAAGTTATGCAAAGCAGATGGTTTTATAGGAAAGCCGTTTGATATAAAATCTTTCGTCGAAACTTTACACACATATATAAACTGATTAAGGAAAATGTTTACCCACATGAACCTCTCCTTTGGAATCGTTCGTCAAAATCAACTAAAGACGCAATCTTTAGAGATAATTGCGCAAAGTAATAAGTGATTAAAAGGCATTTTAAACAAATGCGAGGGCTAAAAATCCTACCTTCAATCACCGGTGGCATTCCATGATTATAACTATGGGCTCCACAACCGTTACTGAATGCTAACTGAACAAAAAACAGGCAATCCCGCTGACGAAGAAAAGGTTATAAACCTGCAGGCTTATAGCCTGCTAATGCAGGCCCCCGTTGGGTTTTCTTTATTAAAAGGTAATGATCATATTCTGCAGTTGGCTAATGCTGCCGGCTTAACGCTGGCGGGTCAAACGCCGGATATCATTGGTAAATCCATCGTAGAAATCTTACCGGGTATAGAAAGCCAGGGATATATACAAATATTAGACAGGGTTAAACATGGAGGCGAAACCATCAACCTGGTGCAAAGCCCGGTCACCCTTGTAAAAAATGGTGAGGAGCAAACGATGTACGTTAACCTTATTTATCAGCCTTATTACGAGGGGGGAGACATCACCGGTGTTTTGTCTGTTTCTACCGATGTAACACAACAGGTACTGGCTATAAAAGAATCAGAAGAATTAAGAGAACGCTTTGAAACCATGGCTAACAACATGCCTAACCTGGCCTGGATAGCAGATGCCGATGGCTGGATATTTTGGTACAACAGCCGCTGGTATGAGTACACAGGCACTACACCCAGGCAAATGGAAGGGTGGGGATGGAAAGACGTACATGATCCGGCAACATTACCGGCAGTGCTTGAAAAATGGCAGCTCTCTATAAACAGCGGTGAAGTGTTTGAAATGATATTTCCTATTAAAGGCGCTGATAACGTATACCGACCGTTTTTAACAAGGGTTGTGCCCATACGCAACATCAAGGGCGATATAATAAGGTGGTTAGGTACAAACACTGATATCACCAAACAAAAAGAAGTGGAGCGGTTGAAAGATAATTTTTTATCAATGGCCAGCCATGAACTTAAAACGCCGGTAACTTCTTTAAAAGCTTACGGGCAGCTTGCAGAGATCCAGCTGGAGAAAAAAGGCGATACACAGGTGCTGGGCCTGGTTCAGAAAATGGGCAAACAGGTAAACCGGCTTACGACGCTGATAGAGGACCTGCTGGATGTTACTAAAATACAAAGCGGCAAATTCTTTTTTACAGAAACAGTATTCGATTTTAGGGAATTAGTGTTGGAAGTAATAAACGACATGCAAATTACCAATGGTTCCCATGAGATTACCTGTAACTTCTGTAATAGTATAACAGTGTTTGGGGATAGAGATAAGTTGGGGCAGGTGATGAACAACCTAATATCCAATGCTATAAAATATTCCCCCAAAGCTGATAAAATTATTGTAAACACGCATGTAGAAGGTGAAGGTGTACAAGTGTCAGTACAGGATTTTGGCATAGGCATTTCTACGGAACATCAAAAAAATATTTTTGACCAGTTTTACCGCGTTACAGGTGAAAACCAGTCGACGTTTTCCGGTATGGGTATTGGCCTGTACATCGCTTCAGAAATCGTAAAAAAGCAGGGTGGTAAAATATGGATAGAGAGCATAGTTGGTGAAGGCTCTGTATTTTACATTTGGCTGCCTTTCGATCACAGGACGATTAAAAACTTCAACGACATATAAAAATTATCTAACGTATTCTTAGGATGGTTCCTTTAGAGACGTTTTCACTGCAGCTATATATTCTAATATTTTTCATGTAAAAGGCGTTTAGAATCCGTTAGCATCGCCTAATGCTGAATACATATCCCGAACTATTGTGCCGTGACCTAAAAGGGTGATCACAGAAAGTGGCTTGCCAATTTTACCGACGCGTTTTTGATTCAGTAAATGATTGAAGGAGTATAGAGGTTGGCTTGTGTTCATCCAGCAAAAGACAATAGTGGAATTGTAATAAAGCTTATTAATAAGATTTGTATTGAGTTTGATAACGAAAAAAGTAAAGCTTCAACCAATCAACATTGAAACGTTAGTGATTCGCAGTCAAGAAGATTGAAGCCTTACAACCCTCGATAAATATAACCTATTACCGGCACTATCTGAGAAAAGTAAGGCACGACTTTGGTTAATGAATTTCTTAAAACACCCCGATGAATAAAGTATTGGTGGTTAATAATGATATTGATACAATGTCGCTATTACAAAGCTGGCTTGAAAAGAAATCGTTTGAAGTAAAATATACCGGCGATCCTGAGGAAGTGCCGGTATTGATCAGGGAATTTAAACCACATGTTGCATTGATAGATATTCTGCAGTATGAGGTAATTGAAAAAATAAAGACCCCCGATGAAAAGTTGGCCATTCCTGTTATTTTAATGACGGGATATTCTGGCAAACAGCAACCAATACAGTTACCAGTGGACGATATTATTGAAAAGCCTTTCAACCTGCATGTGCTGGAAAATAAGATCAGAAAATTAATTAGCTGAACTAAATGGCGCCCTGCTGATAAAATTTCTCGGTTGTAAACTTTACAAACGAAAAGGCTTTTTCAGTTAGAACTTCCTGAATAAAGGAATCATCATCAGCAATCCAAATCGTGTAGTTTGGCATGGGCGCAGTAAAATAGGTGTGGCTGCAACAGTAATTAATATTTATAATTTTTAAAAAATCCGCCGAAAAAATGCTGCAGAACGTAACGCAGATGTGCTTTGCCAGTCTAGTTTAAGGCACGGAATTTTATGCAGCCGGAAACGTCACCATAAATTCTGACCCTTTACCTAATTGGCTTTTTACTGAAATTGTTCCACCCGAATTTTCGACAATCTCTTTCACCAGGTATAACCCAACACCGGTTCCTTCAATGGCATGTTCTACCCTGTAATATTTTGAGAATATAGCTTCGATATTACTGTCATCAATACCGAGACCGTTATCCTTTACGGAAATAACGATAGTATTCTCCACCTTTGTTGTTTTGATAACTATGAGAGGCGGCCGGTCTGGGCTTTTATATTTGATGGCATTGCTTACAAGATTATAAATGATGCTTCTTAATTTCCTTCTTGAAAAATTTATTTCAGACACATCAATGTCGCATTTAATAACTGCACCTGATGCCTGGATATTATCCATAATTGTGATACGCACATCTTCAATGATATGCTCGAAATTCAATAATTCTTCCTGGGCTTTATATTTAAATTCCTTCGCCCTGCTATCAGTTAACTCCATAATGATCTTCTGCATTTTTCTTATAGAAGATTCCAGCACTTTTAACAACGACTCAAATTGCTGTGGCTTTTCAGGGGAAACGTTCCTGAAAAGATCAATTGCTGTTACCAAACTGGTTAAAGGAGATTTTATGTCATGCGAAATGGTATCTAATAAAGTTTCATGATCAGAAATAAGCGTTTCCTGTTCTTTCAAATCTTTTATACGAAGTGTGATTTCAACAAAGGTGATGATAACGCCATTCGTTATTTTACTTTTAAATTCTACGTACGGTATAACATTCATCTGGTACCATCTTCCGTCAGTTGTTTGAATCTCTTTCTCAAGAATTTCATTGCTGTCTATTACCTGCTGAATGCTATCTATTATACTGGGGAAACGAAAATTATCCTTTACATCAACTATAGCCTTGCCAATATCATCTTTAGAAAGCGTGAACTGTTTCATTGCAGGTGGTGTAAACTTCTGCAGTATTAAATCGCCATCTACAAATAATTGAGGAATGATCGTGTTTCTGAAATAATTTTCAAGTTCATCATTCTGTTCAATCAACTCTTCTATATGGTCATCTTTTGTAAACATGTGTAATTATAACTTTTAAATTAAAGCTGGGCATTTATGGTAGTACGCATCATGTCAAGCTCCTGTAATGTACAATCCTATTTACTGCCTCTTCTTAATAACGGGTATCCGATCCGCAAGTTTAGCAAGCTATAATCATGCTACTTACTTACAGGCAATGTAAAACAGAATGTAGAACCTTTTCCCTCTATACTTTCAAGCGACATTGTACCATGTGATCTTGTGATAATTTCTGAAGCGATGAACATGCCCAGGCCAAGCCCGGGAAAAGTATCCTGCAACGTGCCGCTTACCCTGTAGAACTGCTCAAAAATATTAGCCTGTTTATCTGCCGCTATGCCAATGCCAAAATCCTGTACACATAATGTTATGTGCCCATCTTTAAAGGCAGTTGTAATAATTACTTTATCTGCGGACGGCGAA